>JBGQGU010000148.1:0-7347 GCA_041497655.1 Gammaproteobacteria bacterium | reverse complement strand
CGACTCCACCCGGGCGCGACGGACATGCTATCGTTCCCGTGCATGATGACGGAACTCATCGGTATCGCCGCGGTAGCAGTCGTCGCCTGGTTCGCCGCCGGCACGATCTGGAACGTCCGCAAGGGAAGCGCGCTCATGCGCTGGATGCAGGGCGGCCTGAGTGTGCTCGGCGGCCGCACCACGGTGCGCTGGCTGGGCTCGACCGCGGTGGAGATGGTGCTGAGCGACGCGAAGCCCCCATTCGCAGCCGTCACGCTGGTCATCTTCCTCGAGCCGCGCGACCTGCCGTGGTGGCCGATTTCGCGAGCCCGCGGACGGCATGACACGCTCATCATTCGCGGCGTGCTGCGCCGAGCCCCCACGCTGGAGCTCGAAGCTCTCGATCCGCGAAGCTGGTCTGGCCGCGACGCGCTGCCGCGCGTGCCGCGCGAATGGCTGGTGCGAGAGGGGAAAATCGTAGTTCACTGCGACAGCAGCCCGGCGCTGGAGCGCGCCGACGCCCTGATTGCGCGCGCCCAGGGCGCAGGAATGCAGGCGGCGCGGCTTTCCGTGCGCCGCACCGAGCCGCACTTCCAGCTTCACGTCCCCCTCCCCGATCGCCGGCGGCCCGCGCGCGACTTTTTCGAAGCCGTGCACGCCCTCGCCGAACGCGCGCTCGCCTGACACGATCCGGTCCACCTATGCCCAGGGCGGCGCGGGCGCCGCACCCGGGATCTGCGCCGCGGGGGCGGGGGTCGCGCCGTGACGGAAGTAGGCCTTGTACCCGTCCCAGCCGATGATGATAGCCGCGACAAACAGCAGCACCGATACCGCGATCATCGCCCATGCGCCCGCCACCGGCAGCGCGCTCATCTTCGGATTCGCCGCGATCGTCACATAGAGATTGCGCGCCGTGACGGCGGTGGCCGCCAGCGTGGTCACGTACATGAAGATCATCGGCAGCAGGGCGTAGGTCGGATTGCGCTTCTCCGACTTCAGCCACACCGACACCACGAGCAGGCTCAGGGCCGCCATCAGCTGGTTGGAGGCGCCGAACATCTGCCACAGGTAGACCCAGGTGCCGGTGAGCACCAGCGCAGCCGTGAAGCCCATCGAAATGAAGCTCGCGACGTGCATGTTGCGCATGGGCGGGATAGCATCGCCCACCCATTCGGCGAGCGTCACGCGCATCACGCGGAAGACGAGCTGCGTGACCGTCAGCACGATGATCACGAACGTGGCGAAGCCGAGCGCGGTGCCGAACGTCTCGGGTATCAGCCCGAAGGTTCCGGCGTACACCAGCTTGCCGACGCCGGCCGCGAACCGGCCGCCGCCGCCGCCAGCTCCGGCGATGGAGACGGCAGTCAGAGACAGCAGCGCGAGGGGGAACTCGCCAAACAACATCGCCCCTGCGCCGACCGGCAGTGCGTCGGTGTCGTACTCGATCTGCCGCGCGGTGCCGATCGAACCGACGAGCGCATGCCAGCCCGAGATGGCGCCGCATGCGATGGTCACGAAGAGCATCGGCCACAGCGGCTGCCATGCCTTGGCCGCATCGATCGCGAAGCCGAGGTCCTTGAAGGCCGGCAGCGCGAACGCGCCTATGAGCGCACCCGACGCGTCCTTCGTGCCGAGGAGCGGCGCGATGATCATCCCGAGCGCGCTCAGGAGAATGGTGATGGAAGTGATCCAGAAGCCGATGTAGTTCACCGGCTGCGCGAAGCGCCAGATCGGCAGGTTCGCCCCCAGGTAGCTGAAGGCGAAGAGGAAGGCCATCCACCAGATGTAATTGGGCAGCGTCTTGAGCAGGCCGGTGGCCGAGTCATACGCGGGCGTGGTCGGCCGCGCGCCGTCCTTGCCCGGCGCCGGGATCCTCGGATCCGCCATCGTCGGGTCCTCGACCGAGAAGAGCGGCTGGCGGTCGTTGATGCTGTCCACGGCACCGTTCAGCTGCACGATGGCGGCCGCGACCGGCCCTTGCACAAGCGCGCCCTTTTCATCACGGTGCTGACCCCAGGGCCCGGCCACCATGCCGCCGAGCGTGAGCGCGACCACGAGGACCGTGACGCCCATGATGCCCATCTTCCAGCGGTACATCATCTGGCCGGCGAGCAACCCCATCAGGGCGAGCATGACGATGCCGAACGGGACGTCCGGACGCGCGGACAGGATGGCCGCCAGGATGCCGATGAACGCGCCGGCGAGCAGCATCAGGTAGAAGAAGATGAAGACGAACAGGATCGTGCGCGTGCGGGGCGCGATCAGCCGGTGCGCGATCGCCGACAGGCTGTTGCCGTCGTTGCGTACCGCGACCATGATGGCCGAGTAGTCGCTCACCCAGCCAATGAAGCTGACCCCGAGGACCAGCCATGCGAGCGCGGGCGACCAGCCCCACAGGTTGGCCGCGGTGATCGGCCCGACGATGGGGCCGGCGGCGGCGATCGCCTTGAAGTGATAGCCGAAGAGGATGTTCCGGCTGGTCGGCATGAAGTCCACGCCGTCCATGTACATGCGGGCCGGCGTCGCCCGCTTCGCGTCGGACTGGATGATGTTGCGGTCGATCCACTTGGCGTACAGGTTGTACGCCAGATAGCTGGTGAGTACGCCGATGACGACGATCCAGAGAGTGTTCATGGTTCTGCCCCTTCCTCAATCGAACGATCGTTAGAAAATTATTCGCCTCCGCAAAGGAGCGCGTATTGATCTGAGTCAAGTCATGTCTGTGGGTGGGCCTCTAAATATCGATTTCAGCGGCGATATCCGCTGCCTTGGAGATGGTAAAGCGCTAATTGTGACGCTCGATCACCGTCTCGATGCCGGGCAGCGGCTCCAGCACCAGCCCGAGGATTACGCCGGCGAAGATCGCAAAGAATTACCAGGCGTGCTGCGGCAGGCCTGCGGGCGCCGGCAGCAGCGCGAGGATGATCGCGAGGGCGATTGGCGCGACGGCTTTCCATGGGATCTTCATGCCGCACTCCCCTCGACCGGCTGTTCGACATAGCGTGGCACGTACATCGCCCGCACCGCTTCCGCAGGGATGTCCGCCAGCTGCGGATTCGCAGCGTGGCCCTGCTCGTATGCAACTCCTGCGACGGCGGTTGCCACCGCGGCCGCTACCTCGCGCAGGCGCGCGGCGGCGGGAAAGATGCTGCCCTGTTCCAGGTCGGCAACGGAAACCTGCGCCGCCAGCGCTTGGGCGGCTGCAAAGAACATTTCGTCCGTGACCCTGTTTGAAGCAGACAGGAGGAGCCCCAGTCCCACGCCGGGGAAAATGGAGGAGTTGTTCCCCTGGCCGGGAACGTGCACGCGTCCGCCGACCGTCACCGGACCGAACGGACTGCCGCTCGCGAATACGGCGCGGCCATTCGTCCAGGCATAGGCCTGCTCGGCGGTGCATTCCGCTTTGGAGGTCGGGTTGGATAGCGCGAAGACGACGGGCCGCTCATTCACGCGGGCCATAGCCTCCAGTACCGGTTGTGTGAACAGTCCCCCCTTGCCGGTCGCGCCGATCAGCACCGTGGGCCTGAAACTCTCGACTGCAGCAAGGAGGTCGGGCACCGGCGCCCGGTCCTGCGCGAATGGCCGCTTGTGCTCAGCCAGGTCCTTGCGGCTCGCAATGACCAGGCCCTTGGAGTCCACCAACAGGCTGCGCTGCCTCGCCTCGGCCTCGGACAATCCCTCGCGCCGCATCGCGGCGATCACGATGCCGCCGATGCCGAGGCACGCTTCGCCGGCGCCGACGAACAAGATGCGCTGCTGGGAAAGCCTCCTTTTCGTGACGCGACCCGCGGTGTAGAGGCCGGCGAGCCCCATGGCTCCCGTGCCCTGCACGTCGTCGTTGAAGCAGCACAGCCGGTCGCGATAGCGCTGCAGCAGCCGGAAGGCGCAGGCGCTGTTGAAATCCTCGAACTGCACGATCACGCCCGGAAACACCGCCTGCGTGGCGGCCACGAACTCCTCGAGCAGCGCGTCCCAGGGCTCGCCCGTCATGCGCGGTTGCCGCTCGCCGATGTAGAACGGGTCGGTTCGCAGCGGCTCGTTGTCGGTACCGACATTCAGCATGACGGGAAGGCAGAGCTCCGGCCGCACCCCGGCGCAACTGGTGTACAGCGCGAGCTTGCCGATCGGTATGCCCATGCCGTTTGCGCCGAGATCGCCGAGCCCGAGGATCCGGCCGCCGTCGGTGACAACGATGACGCCGACGCGACGGCGCGGCCAGTTGCGCAGCAGCTCCGTGACGCGCCCGCGGTGCTGTGCCGAGACATAAAGCCCCCGCGGCCGCTCGTAAATCCGGCTCCACTCGAGGCACGCTTCACCCACCGTCGGCGTGTAGACGATCGGCAGCATCTCGCCGAGATTGTCGAGGATGGCGCGGTAGAACAGCGTCTCGTTCTCGGCCTGCAGCGCGCTCAGGTAGCGGTATTTCTCCAGTTGGCTCGTCTTCCCGCGCACGTTCGCGAGCACCCGGGCCGCCTGCTCCTCCAGCGCTTCGACGCGCGGCGGGAGCAGCCCTTCGATGCCTAGGCGCAGTCGATCTTCGTGCGTGAAGGCCGTCCCCCTGTTATGGAGGGGATCACTCAAGCCGCCCCCGCCACCGGCAGGGTCTGGCTGCATGCGGCTGCGATCCATCCCGGATCCTCAGCGCTCGCTGTCTGGAAAAGCTTGCCGTGCGGTCATGTCGTTCCCGGTTCCCGCATGATTCTGCCGCGCCAGGGCAGGCGCGATCTTGATCCAAATCAGGCTCAGAGCTTGGGACGCAAGAAGGCGACGCGCGAAAGCGTCAATTCCTCGAATCAACTATGCTGTAGCGCGGGCAGGGTATCCTCTACCGGCTTGGTCGTCGTGAGCGGGCGGCCCCGAGGGCGGGTATGAGGAAGCCCGGATGCCGGCTGCCCCGGGACCGGGGAAGAATGAAAGGCGGCACCTGAAGCGCGATCCCGCCCCGCCGCCCATGTTGACGCAGATCAAACGGTTGTAACGTAGCAGTGCTATGGTTTTCTCTTCAGCAAAGAGAAGGTTTCCTGCTATTGTCAGACACGTGAACACCGCTAGAGGAGACCGGAATATGGCCAATCGCCCATTAACGCCTGAACCTTCCCCCAAACGGAAGGCCGGCCAAGAGACTGGATACACAAAGCCGAGCGCAAAGATGCCCGCCCCCCGTCAGGGCGCGATCGGAGACGGCCGCACCCGCCTGTTGCCCGAAGAGCGCCGGCGGCTCATCGCCGAGACGGCGTACTTCATAGCCGAGCGCCGCGGATTTTCCGCCGGATCGGAGCTCGAGGACTGGCTGCAGGCCGAAGCCGAGGTGAACCGCCGGCTGCGCGGGGCGAGCCCCGACTAGCGCGGCAGCAGAATCACGCCGCCGAGCGGCGGCAGCACCAGCGACGCTGAGGCCGGGAACGCCATCCACGGTTCTTCGCGGGCGGTAATCGCGCCGCCGTTGCCGAGATCGGATCCCTGGTAATGGCTCGAGTCGCTGTTGAGGATTTCTTCGTAGCTTCCGGCCCGGGGCATGCCGATGCGGTAGGCGTGCCGCGGCACCGGCGTGAAGTTCAGCGCGACCACGACGAACGATCCGTCGCGCGCGTAACGCACGAAGCTCACGACCGAGTTGTCCGCGTCGTGGCAGTCGATCCAGCGAAAGCCCTGCGCCTCGAAATCGAGCTCGTGCAGGGCGGGAAGCGAGCGGTAGAGATGATTGAGATCCGCGGTCAGCCGCTGCACGCCCCGGTGCCAGGAGACGCCGAGGAGCGCCCAGTCGAGCTCGACCGCGTTGTCCCATTCGCGCCCCTGCCCGAACTCGTTGCCCATGAACGAGAGCTTCTTTCCGGGTACGGTCATCTGGTAGGTGAGGAGCAGCCGGACGTTCGCGAATTTCTGCCAGGCGTCGCCCGGCATCTTGTCGAGCAGAGAGCCCTTGCCGTGAACCACCTCGTCGTGGGAAAGCGGCAGCAAGAAGTTCTCGCTGTAGGCGTAGAGCTGGCCGAAGGTGAGCAGATCGTGGCGGTAGCGGCGGTGCACCGGGTCCCGGCGCAAGTAAGCGAGCGTGTCGTTCATCCAGCCCATATTCCACTTCATCGAGAAACCGAGGCCGCCGACGTAGGCCGGGCGCGACACCATCGGCCACGCGGTGGACTCCTCGGCGAACGTGAGCGCGCCCGGAAATTCGCGGTGCACCATCTCGTTCAACGCGCGCAGGAACCCGATCGCCTCGAGGTTCTCGTTGCCCCCGTAGCGGTTGGGAAGCCACTGCCCGGGCTCGCGCGAATAGTCGAGATAGAGCATCGAGGCGACGGCGTCCACGCGCAGCCCGTCGGCGTGGAATTCGGCGAGCCAGTAATGCGCGCTGGAGAGCAGGAAGCTGCGCACTTCGTTGCGCGCGTAATTGAAGACATGCGTGCCCCAGTCGGGATGGAAACCGAGCCGCGGGTCCTCGTGCTCGTAGAGGGCGGTGCCGTCGAAGTGCGCCAGCGCAAACTCGTCCGTGGGAAAGTGCGCGGGGACCCAGTCGAGGATCACGCCGATGCCCGCCCGGTGGCAGTCGTCGATGAACGACCGCAGCTCGTCCGGCGAGCCGTAACGGCTGGTGGCGGCGAAGTAGCCGGTGGTCTGGTATCCCCACGACTCGTCGAACGGGTGCTCCATGACCGGCAGCAGCTCGATGTGGGTGTAACCGAGGTCACGGACGTAAGGAATCAGGTGTTCCGCAAGCTCGCCGTAGGTGTAGCGGCGGCCGTCGGGATGGCGGCGCCAGGATCCGGCGTGCAATTCATAGATCGCGAGCGGGGCGTGCAGCCAGTCCCAACCCGCGCGCCGCGTGAGCCACGCCTCGTCACGCCAGGCATGGCCCGGAGGCGAGCCGGTGCGGGCGGCGGTATCCGGGCGCAGCTCGAAGCTTGTCGCGTACGGATCGGTCTTGGTGAGGATCGTCCCGCCGTCGCGGTTGCGCAGTTCGTACTTGTAGAGCGCGCCCTCCGGCAGGTCCGGCACGAACAGCTCCCACACGCCGCTCGGGCCGAGCGAGGCCATCGGATGCACGCGCCCGTCCCAGCGGTTGAAATCGCCGATGACGGATACCCGTTCGGCGTTGGGCGCCCACACGCGGAAACGCACTCCCGCCACGCCGTGGCGGATCTCGCGTTGGGATCCGAGCAGCCGGTAGGCCTGGTAGTGGCTTCCCTGGTTGAACAGATAGAGATCATGCGCCGGAATCTCCGGCGGGAACGCATAGGGATCGTGGACGCGGCGCGTGCGGCCGACCTCGGTCACGACCAGCGCGTAGGGCAACGGTGGTTCGGGCTCGCCGCGCCACTCGTAAATGCCGTCCGGGTGTACGCGCGCCATCGGGGCCACACCGTTCGCCGT
>JBGQGU010000147.1:0-7385 GCA_041497655.1 Gammaproteobacteria bacterium | reverse complement strand
TACGCCGGCAAGTGGACGGTGGTGGTGGACGAGGACGTCGATGCCGGCGATCTCGACCAGGTGCTGTGGGCGATGTGCACGCGCTTCGACCCGGTGACCGACATCGATCTCATCCAGAAGGCGTGGGCCTCGAAGCGCGATCCGCTGTACCTGCCCGGCAACTTCAACAACCGCGTGCTGATCGACGCGTGCATCCCGTACGACATGAAGCTGAAGGGCAAATTTCCGCCCGTGGTGGACGTGAGCGAGGAATTGCGCGCGAAGATCCGGGCGAAGTTCAGCCAGATCCGTTTTCCAGCGTCCTAATTTTCAACTCAAAATGATGGTTTAAAAACGCTGTTTCCGTCGATCTGCTCCACCGTGAACTTATTCAATGCGACAATCTTAGCGTGAGAGCGAAACGCGGGAGGCAGAATGGACCGTGCCTGTTCCTTGCTGTCGACCTCCACGATAATCCAAGCGGTGTGCTCCCCGTCCACGCACCCCCAATCGGCGTGCGTCAGGAAATGGGAGCCGGTCGCGAGAAAAATTTGGACGACGCGAGCACATGCCAGTTGTTCAGCCGGATGTTCAACTTCGATGAGAAATCTTGGCATTTCCGAAGTGTCTCCAACCTGACTGCGATTGAAATGATAGGTTCGATGCGGTTTCATTCTACCCATTAGACTCGCGCCCGGCCACCCGGCCAGCCTGCTCCTGGGAAAAACATTGAACGTCGATGTCAAGCCCCAATAAAGAAAGATCACATTCCATGATGCACGCTGACATCATCGATGTTCGGGGCCTCTCTCTCAGTGCGGCCAGCTCCGCAGCTGTTGAGCGTTTCGACGCCCTGATTGACGACCTCTACTACTACCGCCTGGGGGTGCAGGATCGCTTAGACGCACTGTTGCAGGAGTTTCCGGAGTTTGTCCTGGCTCATGTACTCAAGGGCTACTCTCTCATGACCGAAGGTACGCTCGACGCCCACCCCAAGGCACGGGCACACCTGCTGCAGGCGGAGGCTTTGCCTGCCAATCCCCGGGAGCGTTTGCACCAAGAAGCCTTGCGTGCCTGGATTGCGCAAGATCTTTCCGCTCGTGCGGCGGCCTGGGAGCAAATCCTGGTCAAGTGGCCATTGGATTTGCTGGCTTTGCGTCAACACACCGGTGCGCTTTTTTGGACCGGTGACAAACGATATCAAGCCGAAGTGAGCGCGGGAGTAGCCGGCCATTGGGGCCCCCGGACGCCTGGTTATGCGCACTTTCTTTCGGCTCATGCCTTCGCGATGGAAGAGGTTGGCCACTACGTAGTGGCCGAGCGTTGCGCGCGCGAGGCGCTGGCTTTGCAGCCGCAGGATCTTTGGGCCTTGCATGGCTTGGCCCATGTGTTTGAGATGCAAGGTCGTGTCCGGGAGGGCATCGAACTGCTCAGCGATGCGGCGCGATTTCTTGATGACTACAACCTCTTTCGGGGCCACCTCTGGTGGCATTTGAGTTTGTTTAAGTTTTCGCAGGCCCGTTTCGACGAGGTTCTCGATCTGTTTGACCGCGAGGTTTATCCACAGTCGTCCACCTTTTACCTGGACGTTCAAAATGGCGCCTCGTTGCTGGCGCGCTTGGAATTCCAGGGTGTTGACGTCGGGCTGGCGCGTTGGGAGCGCTTGGCGCAAGCCTCCTTGCTTACCGCTACGCAAAGCACGATATGGTTTACTGCCATGCATCACGTCATGGCACTGATGCGTAGCGGGCGGGTATCGGCAGTGCAGTCAACGCTTGATTACCTGAGCTCTGCAGGGACGAGCTCCACACAGGCGGCGCTGGCGCACGAGCTCGCCCAGGCCGCGGCGGCTTTTTACCAAGACAAGCCCCGCGAAGCGCTTGAGCGGATGCTGGCCGTACGTGAGCGCCACGGTGAACTCGGTGCGAGCCATGCCCAACAAGACCTCTATGACCAGATCATGGTCATGGCTGCCTTGCAGCTGGGCGATTTGCCTCGCGTGCGTCAGCTGCTCAAGGCTCGCCTGAGCACGCGCATTTGGGACGCAGCGACGTGGCAAGCTTACGAAAGCCGCTCGCGTCGTGTCGACGAGGCTCATGACGCGGCGGCGGTGCGCGCCGCGTTGCGCTGGGACACGAACTAGCTGCGTCAACGCATATTGCGGCGCGCGAAGCCTGGCCAGCGACCTGCGGCGCGCCGCAAAGTATGTGGACAGGATTCATCGGCGGCAGAAATAACAATGTTGAATGCTGAGTGTTAAATGTTGAGTTAACATCCAAGCCTGCGTTCCACTCAAAAGTAGTAAACGGGGTCAGTGTAACTTTATCGTGGCATGGACTTCACGCTTGGCGGAAATCTTACACTGACCCCCTTTACCCGGTGCTCTAATAGTAATAGAGATTCGGTCACAAACTGATTTCCATCCTTTGTTATAGGGGGCCACAGTGGCAAAAGATCAAAACCTACATGGGAAGCAGTTTAGCAGTTTGCAGGAAGGCGGCCTCGACAGCGCAGATCGGGATACCAAAGTCGCGATCGCAGCCCATCGCCTTGCGATTTTCTTCACGGAGGAAGCAGACCTTCCAGCGAGATTCAGAAAATCTTCCTCTTCCGCTAAATCGAAGATAGTCAAGAAAGATTCGGAACTGGAGCGGCGTTTCAAAGAAGACGTGAAATTGTGGAAGCAGTTAATTGAAACCATGCTTGCCAAGATCAGCAATCCACAGGCTTGGAGATTTGTTACTCTGTCCCCGGAGGTTGACGCAACGGTACAGAAACTCTCCGACTGCAAGGACTTCTCTGATTTCGTAGACTATCTGATTCTGCGTAGGGACAAGGAGCAATGCAATGAGGATGAACTCGGCGGACTCGCTATGCTGTCGGTGGCGTTTCAGCGTGAGATCGAGAAGCGGATTTAGCTTCTGAATAGGGGCGCGGTGTAGAAGGTCCCGTACGCGGGGCTGTAAGTTGTCGCACACTGTTATGTCAAGAAAGCTCCGAAGGAAGTGCTAGTTAGCAGTGTCAATCAGTTGCAAAAAATCGCTCTCACGAAGTATCCGTATAGGCCGCCCCTTCGCGATAAGTGCTTCCGCTTTCCTGTGTTTTGCACTTTTTTCGTGTCCAGCCAACTTTGCAACGTCCTGATCCCCAACGATCAAGAGCGTTGTGCTCTTTGTTACGCCATCGGTTACATTACACCCTGCTTTGGCAGCAAGAACCGCCGCCTCACGCCGGTGAATATTCAGAGCCCCTGTGAAGACGATCTCCTCACCATAAAGCGGACCATCGGGATTGCCGTCATATACAATTGGTAACGCCGAGTTTGGGTCAATCGGCTGTCTAACTCTTGAGAGCCATCCTGAAAGGTCTAAGCCGGTTTCACGCATTGCTCTCAACAAGAGCTCTCCAGCTGCTCTCGCGTCTTCGACAGCATTATGCTCTGCATATTCGATGCCGAACGATCTACAGACATTATTAAGACCATAGCCCTTTTTTGCGAACTGAGTCCATGCCCGTCTCACCACACTTGATGAGTCCAGCCACACAATCGAGTCTCGCCACTCAATCGAGGTTTTCGTAAGGCGGTACCGCCCAATCGTTTGCCTCAAGGCGATTCGATCGAAAGCTGTGTGGCTTACTACAACTTGATTACGTAGGCGCAAGGCTATGTTTTCAAGAATCTGCGGAAATGTTGGAGCGTTCTTAACTTGTCGCTCAGTTATCCCGTGAATACTGACGTTAATTTCATCGAAGTAGGTTTCCGGATTGACTAGCGTTTCCCATCGCTCAGCAACAACATCTCGCTCGAAAGTTACTGCTCCGACCTGGCAGATACTAGCCAGATCAGCATTCGCGGTTTCGAAGTCGATGGCAATAAATCGGTCATTCATAAACGCCATGGTGCCAAATCGCTAGGCCACTCAAACCGCCTTCGTCTTATCTCCCTGTCAATACGATATAAGTAAAAGGGGCCAGGCTCGATTTGCCGTGATAGTTTAGCCGCAAATAATTGAGCCTTGCCCCATTTACTAGAAATATCCACGCGCCCCAGCCGTTTCCTTGAATTCTCGAGTCAGTGCCATTTGATCTCCGAGGTGCTAACCGGGGCGGGGGGCTTATAGTAACTTATATGTTACTACAAGGGGGGTCAGGTCCGGAAATATAAGAACTGTAGTGGATCCTAGACGTACCGTGACAAGTGCATTGTCGTCGGTTACTCGCAGTATGCCTTGGATGCTAGACTTGCACAGTTATCCGTTAAAGGAACGCGCGCGTGATTCGATGCATGTTAATGGACGACAAAGGGGCCAGGCTCGACTTCTTGCCAGCACTCAGACGAAGCGGTTGCGAAGAACCGGGCCGGGTTGACATTTCGCGGAGGAAATCGGGACGCACACGATTATTTTCGCTGACGTGCGTCAGCAGAACAGGGCGGGTGGTGGGGGCGGTCTTAGTGGGTCCCTTCCAAAATAGAGACTCGGTTCCACCCGCGGCCGGGTGGCGGAATGGCCGGTGGCTGATCCGATTCTCCGAGTACTGGTACTGCCTCAAGAAAACGCGACGGCCAGGTCAATTGCCAGAATGGGCCGGGAGAATCGGGAAGACGCCGGCCATTCCGACAGGACCCGGCGAGCGGCTGAGCGTTCGCTGCTGGTCGAAAGTCCTACTCGGGCTTGATGCCCACCGCACGCACCACCTTGCCCCACTTGTCGAGCTCCGCTTTGAGAAAGCCGGAGAACTCGTTGGGTGCCAGGTTGCGGGTCTCGAATGCCTGACGCGCGAGCTGCTCGCGGAAATTCGCGTTCGCCGCAATTTCCCTCAGTTGCGAGCGCAGCCGGTCCGCCACATCGCGTGGCGTCCGGGCCGGGACCACCAGTACGTACCAGGACGGAACGTTGACGCCGCTCACGCCGCTTTCGGTGAGCGTCGGGATCTCGGGTGCGAGCGGCGAGCGCGCGGGACTGGTGACGGCCAGCGCGACTAGGCGGTTCGCGCGCACGAACGGCATGCTCGAGGTGATCGAGCCGAAGAATAAGTGGCTTTCGCCGGCGAGTACCGCGCTGGCGGCAGGACCGGCACCTTTGTACGGCACGTGCACGAGGTTGACTCCGACCACCATCTTGAACAGCTCCGCCGCCAGGTGCAGATTGGTGCCGCTGCCGCTCGAGGCGTAGTTGAACTTGCCGGGCTGGCTCTTCGCGAGGGCGATGAATTCCTTCACCGAGCGCGCCGGGAGCGAGGGATTGATGACCACGATGTGGTAGGAAGAGGCGAGAGGGTCGAGGGCGGCGAAATCCCTCACCGGGTCGTACGGCAATTTGGAGATCGTGGGGGAGATGGCGAGCGGACCGATGAAACCGAGCAGCATCGTGTAACCATCGGCCGGCGCCTTGGCCGCAGTATCGGTCGCGATGACGCCGCCACCTCCCGCGCGATTGTCCACGACGACCTGCTGGCCGAGCGCTTCACCGAGCCGGCTTCCGAGCAGGCGCGCCAGGAGATCTACGCCGCCCCCGGGCGGGAAGGGCACCAGCAGTCGCAGTGGCCGTGCTGGATAATCGGCTGCAACGGCCGTTGCGAACGTGATGACAGTCAGAAACGCCGCGAGCAGCAGCGACGTCGTAAGACGCAGTCGCTCATTCGATTGCATTTGTATTTCCCCTTATCGAGTTTTGCCAAACCAAATCCCCCGGCATTCGACGCGCAACCTTGCGCGCCTCATGCCTGCCCCCTTTGACAAAGGGGGCGGTGAGCGGCCGCGGTGCCGCGAGCGGGGGATTGATGCGCTGTCACGACCTTGGGTAGTGCTCAACAGATTCCATTACACTGCAACTCTGTCTAGAATATCAAGAAATTCCCGATGTCTTTCAACCGGTCTCTATCCAGAGGCCCTGCCAACACGTACCTTATGACGAACCAGATCTATGCCCACTCGGCTGTGGTGACGGGCCAATCCGGCAGCGGTCATTCTCCGGCCGCCAGTCCGGTTGAAGAAACGTTGTGCCCGGTGGTGGCCCACGAGTGGGTCAATGACGAATACAAGCACCTCGTCGTCAAAGCCACGTCCAAGGCACTCGCCGCCCAGCCCGGGCAGTTCTTCCATCTGCTCTGTCCGTCGCCCGACGAGGGTGAAGTCTGGTTCCGCCGGCCGCAAAGCGTGTATCGCGTCGCGCGCTCGAGCGGGCGCCTCGAATTTCTGTACAAAGTCGTCGGGCGCGGCACCAAAGGCCTGGCGACGCTCGAGCCGGGCGACACGCTCAACATGCTCGGCCCGCTCGGCATCGGCTTCAAGCTCGACCCCGCCTGGAAAAACGTCGTGGTGCTCGGACGCGGCGTGGGGCTCGCCACGATGGCGCCGATCTCCCAGCTTGCCGGCGAGCGCGGCGTGCGGGTAACGGCCATCTTGAGCGCGCGCCGGGAGGACCTGGCGATGGCTGCCGATCTCTTCGAGAGCGTCGGCACCGTCATCAAGGTGCTCGATACCGATGGCACCAGCGCGGTCGAGAATGTCGAGGCGATCCTGCGGAGACTCATCGCGGAGAAGAGGGCGGACGCGTTCTTCACCTGCGGCTCGAACCGGCTGATGCAGCTGATGAAGCGGCTCGGGAAGGAGCACGGCATCCCCGGCCAGATGGCGATGGAGCAGATCATGGCGTGCGGGCTGGGGCCCTGCTACATCTGCGTGCGCACGTTCGAAGTCAAAGGCAAGCTGGAGATGCGCCGCGTCTGCGTCGAAGGCCCCGTATTCGACCTTCAGGAGTGCCTCGGATGGTAGACCTGTCAGTGAGAATCGGGCGCGTCGCGCTCGCAAACCCGGTCATGCCGGCCTCCGGCACGTTCTCGGCGGAGTTTTCCCAGGTCATAGACTTGAACCGCCTCGGCGCGTTGGTGACCAAGACGGTTTCCCGCAACTACCGCGCGGGCAATCCGCCGCCGCGGGTGTCGGAAACCGAGGCCGGCATGATCAACTCGATCGGGCTGCCGACGAAGGGGCTGCAGTACTTCCTCGACGTGCAGCTGCCGGAATACAAGCGGTTCAAGCCGCCGCTCGTCGCCAGCGTCACCTCCACCGACATCGAGGATTTCGCCGCCATGGCGCGCGAGGTGAGCGTCCCGGGGGTGGATGCGATCGAGCTCAACATCTCGTGCCCGACGCGCGAACCGGGCGGCGGCAATTTTGCGTTGAACGAGGAGCACACCTACAAGGTGGTGAAGCGCTGCCGGGAGGCCACGGAAAAGCCGCTGTGGGCCAAGCTCTCGCCCAACGCCGGGGAGATCTCTGCGGTTGCGGAAGCGGCCGAGAAGGCCGGGGCGGACGCGATCACCGTGTCGAATACGATCCTCGGGCTCAAGATCAACCTCGAGACGTTCCGCTCCTGCATCGGCCAGGGCTACGGCGGGATCTC
>JBGQGU010000146.1:0-7386 GCA_041497655.1 Gammaproteobacteria bacterium | reverse complement strand
TGCACATCATCCAGCGGGGCAATAACCGCACTGCGTGCTTCTTTGCGGATGAGGACTACGCGCTCTACCTGCATCATCTCGGGGAAATGGCGCGGGAATGCCACTGCGCGATACACGCCTACGTCCTGATGACGAATCACGTGCATCTGCTGTTGACCCCGGCGCTATCGGACAGCCCCTCATTGCTGATGAAACACTCGGGCAGCGCTATGTGCAGTACGTAAACCGCTCCTATCGGCGCAGCGGTACGCTATGGGAAGGGCGGTTTCGCTCAAGCATCGTGCAGGAGCGTGGATATTTCCTGCGCTGTCGCTGCTACATTGAGCTCAACCTGGTACGCGCGGATATGGTTCGCCACCCCCGGGATTACCCCTGGTCAAGCTACCAAGCGAATGCCGGACTCGCCTCTTCGCGCCTTCTGACTCCACATGGCGAATACCTGGCGGTGGGCAAGAACGAGCACGAGCGAGCGGCGGCGTACCAGGAGCTATTTCGCTGCGCACTCGATCCCGCGCAGGTGAACGAAATCCGGTCAACGGCGAACGGCGGGTTCGCGCTCGGCAGCGAGCGCTTCAAAGCGCAAATCGCTGATATGCTCGAACGGCGCGTGGAGCCCGGCGCGCCGGGGCGACCGAGGAAAGAAAAACCAAAGCTATCAGAGCCTGAGATTCGGACCGGCTGATTTCACCTGCCGGAAATGGTGGTCTGTCCCCATTTGTTGCGCCGGGACCGGGATGTCAAACGGGAAGACGGTGGATCTGGTTGGATTCGAACCAACGACCCCCTGGTTAAAGAAAGGAAAGAAAGGAAAGGGGCCAGGCTCGATTTATCGTAATTCGAGCCCCTTTAATTATTGGGCAAAGTGCCCGGAAGCTCCTCACTCAGCCTTGATTCCTGCGGTCTTCACCAGTCTGCCCCACTTCTCCGCCTCCGCCTTAAGATAGCGGGCGAATTGATCGGGCGTGTCGCCGATCGGCTCGAGTCCGGCCGCCGCCAAGCGCTCGGCGATGACAACTTCTCTGAGCACAGCTACGATCTCTTGGTGAAGCCGCTCGACCACGGCGCGCGGCGTGCCGGTCGGAACCACGACGCCATTCCAGTTGTTTGCTTCGTAGCCTGGCACACCGGACTCGGCGATTGTCGGCAATTCGGGAAATAGCGGCGAGCGCGCCTTCGTCCCAATGCCCAACCCGCGCAGTCGTCCGGAGCGGATGTGCGGCTGTGCCGTCGTGAGATTGGCCATCATGAGGGAAAGTCGGCCGGCCACGAGGTCCGTGACGGCCGGTGCGCCTCCCTTGTACGGAACGTGCACCACTTCCACACCGGCCATGTTAGCGAACAGCGCCGTCGCGAGATGCCCAGCGCCGCCGATGCCGCTCGATCCGTAGTTGTACTTTCCTGGTGTGGCCTTGAGTAGCGCAATCAGCGCCTGAGTGGTGGTCGCTGCCATGGACGGGTGCACTACCAGCAAATTGCTCGATCCCGCGACATTAGTGACTGCAATGAAATCACGATCAAGAATGTAAGGGACTCTCTCATAAAGCGACGGATTTACGGCAAGCGGCGGGGTCGCCATCAACAGCGTGTAGCCGTCGGGGGCCGAACGCACCACAATTTCCGTGCCGATTATTGTTCCAGCGCCAGTGCGGTTATCCAACACGACCTGCTGCCCTAGCCGTTCTGAAAGCCGCGGGCTGACAATGCGCGCTAAAGTGTCGGTAGATCCGCCTGCCGAGTACGGAATCACTAATCGCAACGGGCGTTCGGGATAGCTGGCTGCCCAAGCACCCGAAGCGGCAACCATCACGCTGAATGCAATTAGGGTGCTATAGCCTATTTTCATACGGCTCTCTTCGATTAAACAGGGTCAGAGTAACTTTTCCGTGGCTCGTGCGTTGAAGTGTGCAACGAAATGCACGATCAGTCCAACTCCCATGCCACGGAGAACACGGCTAAACCTCACGGACGTGCCCCAGCACGTCATCCAGCACAAACAATTAGCGCCGCGCGGCGCGACCGCCCAAGCGAGGCAGACCAGCTAGACGGGACAGGCTAATGTCAAACGAGCTGAGCGTTTGAGGGAAATGCGACTCAGACCCTATTGAGGTCAAGTCACCGCGACAGCCAGGACGATCAGCCCGATGCAGGTGATGACCGACAGCGTGAAGAGGATCCGGGTCCTCACGCGCAGCACCTCGACTGCCTCAACCAGGCGATTGTTCTGCTCTGCCAGTTTGGTGACGAGCTCGGAGGCGTCGGCGAGTTCCTTGCGCAGTTCGGCGACCTGCTGCTCCAGCGCGCGCTGGTCCGCCGGGACGCCCTGCCCCGTCACCCGCGGCGCCTCCTGCTTCCGCACCGCCGCCCACAACTTGCGCGCCCCGCTCACCACCGCCGGCGCCGCCACAACCAGCTCGGCCCAGGGAATGACTTTGAATGCGGTGATCCAACCGACCATAGTGGGAACCTCGTGATAAGTGATCGCTCGTTGGCAATATTAATGGGGTCAGGCTTGGCTAATTGTATAAATGCGGATGCTTACTGCCCGGTATTTCAAACCAATATGCAATCATGCAAGCCTGACCCGGTACCCTGGAGAACGCTCTGCAAGGCGAGCGCCTCTTCGTGGCCAAATTCGGGGACGGGCTTCATCGGCTCATTCTAGCGCTGCGGCAGACACGCTGGTCGCCCCGGCGGGCGTGGCGTTGCGCGCAGCTTGAGCGCGCTCTCGATGTCCTCGCGGAAACGGTTGTTGCCTATCGCATAGCCGCCGTGGGTTGATACGCGAATATCGCACAACAACTGCGGGTCGAGCTCGCTCGCAAATAGGCCGCGGTAGGCTGCCTGGCGCTTCTCGTCATCGGATCCGAGCGCGAGATACTCACCGTGGGGCGTGAGCCAGGCGACCGGTTTCCCCTCAGCGTTCGCGGCGTAGCTGCTCCAGGGATATTCGATCGGGTGCTTCACCATGTTTGGCCGCACCGAGTTCATCTCAATATAGCGGTAGCACCCCAGCACATAGCGCTCCGTCTGAACGAGGCTGGAGCGAAAGCGCCCCTCCCACAGGGATCCGCTGCGCTTGTAGGCACGATTCACGTACAGCACATAGCGCTGTCCAAGGAATTTCATCAGTAGCGAGGGGCCCGCAGGCAGCGCCGATGTGAGCAGCAAGTGAAAGTGGTTCGTCATCAGCACGTAGGCGTGCAGCGCGCAGCGGAAGCGCTTCGCAATTCTCGCGAGGTGATCGAGGAAGAACAGGTAGTCTTCGTCAGCGAAGAAACATGCCTGGCGATTGTTCCCGCGCTGGATGATATGCACGGGAAGACCGGCAACCTGCAGTCGCTGGCGACGGGGCATGGGAGATCACGCAACTCATCCTCAATGCCGCTTAGAACGCACAGCACCCCGAATAGGTAGACAGACCGCCTGTGGAAAAGTCAGTTAAGCCATTGATGCGTTGATTCTTTCAATGGGGTCTGTCCCCATTGATTTTATGATAGGGCGTGACATGCTCCGGCGTGACGTGGTGAATCGTGACGTGAGGAGGCGCGGCCTGACCCCGGTGACGAGTGACGGTTGACGGCTGAAGTGCCTGAAATTCGCTGAGCCGCGTCCAGTAACCGGTTTTTTACCCAAATAGTTTCTGCAGGAGCTCATCGCGGCTGATCTTCAAATGCGCCGCGACATCGGACAGGATCCCAGCCAGCGTGCCGACTTTCAAAGGATCGTGCGCCGGAACAGTGACGTGATGCTGAGAAGGTGTGCCAGTGGTAAGCCGAACGTGGCTGCCGGATTGCCGCGTTACGCGATACCCAACACGTGTCAGCGCCTTGACGAGGTCAGCGCCGGACAGATCCCGCGGCAGTTTCATGCCGCGATGACTTCATCCCGCACGAAATGCAGCCGGATCACCTTGGGTACATCGCCTTCGTCGAAGTGGCAGCGCACCGCGTCTCTTACGCGGGCGTGCAACTCCTGAACGCTTTCCGCCTGAGTAAAAATTGATGCGTCCAAAGCACGCGCAGTAAGGCCGCCTTCAGGAGCCTGCTCGACCAGGAAGATGATCTCTTTCATTGCGATGCACCGGATACGAAATGATTCAACATCTTACCTCAATCGCGCGTCTTTCGCCTAGACAGGGAACTGCCTGCCCCGGTGACGAAGTGACGACTTACGGCTCCGCAGCCGTTACACGGAGCTTGACCCGGGTCTTCTTCTGCAAGGCGCTGACCATACCTCACGGTATTTGCCGTCGCGCTGCACGCGCGCCCGCACCATTCGCTTGAAGGCTTGATTCAGTGCCATGGGATCTCCTGGCTGCCGAGGGGGGGGTATAGTAACCTATATGTTACCAATAGGCAAGGTGTGCGGCATCCAACTCCCGATCGCTGAACGCCGGGAACACCAATACATTGACACGGCTGACGACAGGTGACGAGCCCGAGGGAGGAGCACCCACCCCCACCCTCTGCTCCCTCCCCCTGAGAGGGAGGGAAGAAGTACAGCGCTGCGCGCCATGAGGATCGAGGGATGAGGAATCGAGGGATGAGGACCTCAAACCCCCTGATGGCACCCGAACCTTTTTGTTCGGCCTACTTCAAGCCGCCCGCCGCTTGTCAGGCTGTTTGATCAGAGACTCGGCGGGAATGCCCAACTTGCCGTGAAGCCGCTGGATCATGGCGAGCGTCAGCGGACGCCTGCGGCTCAGGACTTCGTACACGCGATTGATGCGCCCGATCATCGGCACGAGGTCCTTGGGCGTCATTCGCTTCTGTTCCATACGGAACTTGATCGCCTCGACCGGATCGGGCAAGTCGAAGCGATAGTGCTTGTTCTCGTACGCCTCGACGAGCGTGACCAGCACGTCCAGGCGCTCGCCCTCGGGCGTGTCGCCTTCCGCCGCCATCAACGCTTCGATTTCCTTCAGCGCAGCGCGGTAATCCGCCTTAGTCTTGATCGGCTTGATTTCCATGTCATCGCCTCTTTCAAATAGTCTGCGCGTCTATCCTGTCGTATTGCGCGTGGGTACCTATGAACCGGACGTACACGACGCGGTACGGATAATTAATCCAGACCACGATGCGGTACTTGTTGCCGGCGATGTTGAACACCACCCGCCCGTCTCGCAGGATACTGGCGCTGCCGAATTCGCGTTTGACCTCGGCGGGCGAGCGCCAGTCCGCCTGGAGCACATGCCTGTACCACACCGGGATGTATCGGGTCGACTTTGCGTTTGGCCACGTCGCTCTCCTTCAGTGATAGTCCACGGTCTCGACGTCGTAGGCGTCGCCGTCCTTCCAGATTCTCTGTCGGTGCAACCCAGCGCATTGCTACGCTCCTCCCGCGCCTGGTGTCAGTCCGCGTGCACCCGCACGCGCGGCTCGGCCTTCAGCCAGGTGGTCCGTTTCACCACACGCAGATCGTAGTCGGCTTGCAAGCCCAGCCAGATTTCCGGGGAGACCCCGAAGTACTTGCCCAGACGTAGGGCAGTGTCGGCGGTGATCGAGCGCTTGCCGCTCACGATCTCGCTGATGCGGTTGGGCGGCACGGCGATCTCGCGCGCGAGGGCGTTGATGCTCACGCCCAGCGGCTTCATGAATTCCTCGTAGAGGACTTCGCCGGGGGGAATCGGGTCAAGCAGTTTTGCGGCCATGATTTCTCCTAATCGTGATAGTCGACGATCTCGACATCGTGCGCATGTCCTTCGGTCCAGCGGAAGCAGATCCGCCACTGGTCGTTCACGCGGATGCTGTGCTGGCCCTTGCGGTCGCCCTTGAGCGGTTCGAGGCGGTTGCCCGGAGGAACGAGCAGATGAAAGTTACCGGCACCGGGGCCGCCCCCCGGCAATGCACGACGCAGTCGTGCTGGAAACTCCCACCACCCCCGCCGCTCCGCGGCGACCCCTCCTACGACCTCCCCGGCTCTCCCACCACCCCGTCACCTTCGGTGCCACCTCTCCTCAGGCAGGAGGGGAGTTGTCTTGCGCTCCCACCACCCCGCTCGTTGCGCGAGCACCGCTCCTCGGTAAGGAGGGGAGTTCTATCGTGACTCGGTCACTTCGTCCCTGCGCACAGCCGCGCGGCCTCCACCAGCGCGCCGTAAAGCCCGACCTGCGGATTCATCACCACCTGCACCGGCATCTCCGCCAGCACTTCGCTGAAACGACCCTTGTTGGTGAAGGCGCGCATGAAAGCACCCTCCTTGAGCTTCGGAGCAATCTTAGGGGCGATCCCGCCCGCTATGTAGACACCGCCGCGCGCCAGCATGGCAAGCGCCATGTTGCCGGCGAATGCGCCGTAGACGGCAACGAAGAGATCGAGGGCCCGCACCGCAAGCGGATCGAGCTTGGCCAGCGCAAACTCCGCGATCAGCTCCGCCGTGTCCTGCCGTTTCTTGTCGGCGTCGCGCAGCTGCTTCGAAGGCAGCCCCGCGCCGGTTTCCTGCAGGAAACTGAAGATGCGCATCAACCCCGGACCGGAGACCACCCGCTCGTATGAGACGCGCCCGTAGGTACGGCGCAAATGCAAGAGCATCTTGTCCTGGAGTTCATCCACCGGTGCGAAATCCGCATGGCCCGCTTCCGACGGGTGCACGGCATAGCCGTCGTCCTGCCAGGTCAGCAACCCCACGCCGAGGCCGGTACCGGCACCGATAATGAGCCGGGCCGCCTGCGCCACCGGGCTCCCCGCCTGCAAGGTTTCGAGCTCGTTGGGGGCGAGCCGGGTGATGCCGAGGCCTGCAGCCGCAAAATCATTCATCAGGCGCACTTCCGGCAGCCGCAGCTCGGCGGCAAGCGCATTCCCGGCGATCTTCCAATCCAGGTTGGTCAGCGTTGCGCTGTTCGCCACGACCGGTCCAGCCACCGAGAAACAGGCGGCCGCAATGGCTCCTCTGTGCCCCGCCACCTGAGGCTGCTGGAGGAAATCCGCGACTATCGGCTGCAGACCGCCGAATTCCTGGCACGCATAGACGCGGTGCGCCACGATCTCCGGCCGGGCACCCCTGGCGGCTGCGAACGCGAGCGCTACCTTGGTGCCGCCGACGTCCGCCGCGAGCAGGTAGCGCGGTCTCATCCGATCCCGCCTGGCAGCCTGTCGGACTTAGGTGAAGTTTTCATTGCTTTTTACCTCCATTTTCGTGGAGGCGGTTTTGCATAAGGAGTTTGTCGGAGCTCAGTCCGACAAACTCCTAGGCGAACAGCGCGTTCTGCTGCTGCGCCGGCTCGGCCTCAAGGGCTTCGGGCTCCGCGATGAAGTAGCCCTGCGCGTAATCCAGCCCCAACTCGGTGATACGCGCCAGCGTGGCGGCGTCTTCCACCGACTCGGCCACCGTGCGCATGCCCAGGATGTGGCTGATGCGGTTGATCGAATCCACGATGGCGAAGTCCAT
>JBGQGU010000145.1:0-7398 GCA_041497655.1 Gammaproteobacteria bacterium | reverse complement strand
CGGGGCAGATTAACTACGCCTCAGCCGGGGTCGGCACCAACCCGCATCTTTCCGTGGAGCTGTTTCTCTCGATGGCGGGGTTGAGGATGGTCCACGTGCCGTACAAGGGATCGGGACAGGGCATCGTCGACGTGGTCGCCGGGCACGTGCCGGTGATGATGCCAAGCATCCTCACGGGGTTGCCGCACGCGAAAACCGGCCGCCTGCGCGGGCTCGGCGTCACCGGCGCGAAGCGCGCGGGCGCCGCACCGGAAATCCCGACGATCGCCGAGGCGGGCGTGCCGGGCTACGAGGCGGTGCAATGGTTTGGCGTGCTCGCTCCGGCCGGCACGCCGCGCGAGATCGTCGTGCGCCTCCACGGCGAGATCGTGCGCGTGCTGCAGGCCGCCGAGGTCAGGGGGCGCCTGTCTGGCGACGGGGCCGACCCGGTCGGCAGCTCCCCGGAGGAGTTCGCGGCCTTCCTGCGCGCCGAAACCGCGAAGTGGGCGAAGGTGGTCAAGGATGCCGGCATTCAGCCGGAATGAGGGATGAGGGGCTTGCCCGCGAGCCATTCGGCGCCGCGGGCGTAGAGCCGATTCACTTCCGGTCCCGTGAGGCCGGGCAGGTCGCACTTGACCGCGTAGCCGATCCGGCTCTGCAGGTAGGCCAGGTGACGATATCCCTCGGGGAACCGCGCCAGCAATTCCGGATCGAGCTTGAGCACCGCGCTCGGGTCGAGCGGATCGATGCGGTCCTTCTCGTAGATCGGCTGGCGCAGCATCATGCCCCACTCGTTTTTGCGCTTCTCGAAGAAGTCGTAGAAGCGCCCGGTGCAGACCACGTCGCATAGCACGCCATCGACGCTGGCGCGCTGCGATATGGTCATCTTGGTCTGGGCGATGGCACGGTTCCCGGCGACGGCGACCGAGGAGCCCCCGAGGAAATGGAGAATGCGGACACCCCGGTTCCAGCCGTCGATCGAGGCCTTGATGAACTCCTCGAAAGGGCCCTGGTACCAGGTGGCCACCATCACCCCTTCAGGGTGCCATACGGAGCGGAAGCGATCCCAGTGGCCGGCGTCGCGCCATACGGCCCAGTTTTCGACGACCTGGCGTATCCGCAACTGTTCGATCAATTCTTCAGCCACTTGACTTCCCCGAAAGCCGGCCGCAGCCCGCCCCGCGGCCCGGCTCCAGCCCGCCCCCGCGCCCTAGAGCCCGTAACATGATGAAACGCGCGTGCGGTGCGAGCCAGAATTGGCAATGGCGCGAAGCGAGGTGCAGCCAATATCTGGAATATTGGCAAGCCGAGCGACAAAGCCAGTGCCAATTCTGGCCGCAACCCCTTGTGGGCTGGCGCGGTTTTGGCTCGCAGCCTCACGCTCGGAGCTTCCTGGAAGCGGGACTGACCTTGGCTAGTTTCTCTGCGTCGCCGAAACCGTGACAGCGCAGCGTGTGTTTCATTATGTTAGGGGCTCTTAGTTCCAGTACAGCATCGCGACGGCGATGCAGGCGATGGCCCAGAACACGGGAAATTCCATGCCGCCGAGGTTCCACAGCCACTTCATCGAGCGGTTGAAGAAGCAGACGGCGACGGCAGCGACCGTCAGGCTCCCTGCGGCGAGCAGGGCCGCCCACTGGGTGTAGACGCCGAACAGCAGCCCGAGCGCGGCCACGCTTTCGACCACCAGGGCGAGGCGCATATAGAGCGCCGGCGGCTTGAAGCCGGCCTGAGCGAAAAAGCCCAGCGCCGGCGGCGGATTGCCGACGATCTTGAAATAGATGTGGGGAAAGAAGAACAACGAGCAGATCAGGCGCAACACCACGGCGCCGTTGCTCAGATCGAAGGCGGAAGCGGCTACGGCCATGCGGAACTCCCGTGACGCGGATCAGTTGAGCTTCATGCCGATACTCTTGATCAAGGGCGCGAGCTCGGCGTATTCGTCGCGCTGAAGTTTTTCGAAGTGCTCGGGCGGGCCGAACCCGGGCTCCGCGCCCTGCTGCACGAACTTCTCGCGCGTGGCCGGCTCCTTCAGCACGCTCACCGTGTCGGCATTGATCCGGCTGACGAGCCACTTGGGCAGCCCCCGCGGCGCGATGAGGCCGAACCACGATTCCGAGCGGTATTGAGGAAATCCCGCTTCCGCGCTCGTCGGCACGTCGGGCAGCGCCGCGGCCCGCTTGGGCGATCCGACCGCCAGCGCCCGCAGCGTTCCGGCCTTGATCATTCCCACGATCGCCGGCAGGGGATAGACGTAGAACTGGATGGTGCCGGCGATCAGGGCGCTGCGGCTGTCGGCGCCGATGCGGAACGGCACGTGCACCACGTTGATCCCCGCCTTCGACACGAACAGCGCGCCGGCGAGATGCGAGGAACTGCCCACACCGGCCGAGCCGTAATTCAACGCGCCGGGCCTGGCCGTGGCGAGCGCGATCAACTCCGGGATCGTCTTCACGCTCACGGTCCTGGCGAGCACGATCACGTTGGGGTTCGAGCCGACGAAGGAGATCGCCGTGAAGTCCTTCAAGGGATCGTACGGCTTGTCCTCGCGCAACAGCGCATTCGACAGATGCGGCTGCCCGACCATGGTGAGCGTGTAGCCGTCGGGCGCCGCCTGGCGCGTCAACTCGCTGCCGATCAACCCGCCCGCGCCCGGCCGGTTGTCGATGACGATTTGCTGGCCCCAGATTTCACCCAGCCGCTGGCCGACGATACGCCCCAGCACGTCGCTCGCCGAGCCCGCCGTGAACGGCACGATCATGCGGATCGGCTTCGACGGCCATTTGTCCTGTGCGGGCACCACGCCCGCTACGCCTGTCAGGGCGAGAGCGAGCGAGATGGCGCCGATGCCGCGCGATATCTTCATGGTGGCTTCCCCTAGCAGCCTGTCAGACTTAGGTGTCCGACAGGCTGCTAACAGCAAAACCGCCGGAGAATTTTGAATGAAACCCAGGGTAAGGACCCCGATGAGCCAGCGATGGGCACGCGCGTAGGCTGGAGATGAGGTTTTCACTGTCATGGACTCCCGTTATCGTGCGGGCGGTTTTGCATCAGGAGTTTGTCGGACCTAAGTCCGACAAACTCCTAGTCCGTGTATATTACGTCAATGACCGGTAACCAGTGCTTCTTCGGTGTAGAATAACGTCACACCCCGTTGTTTTTCGGACCCCGTCGTTCCTCGCGACAGAATCGAGGCGTCGCGGAGACAGGTGGTGCAACTGAAGGTCGAATTCAATTCCGGAAAGCGAAGAGCCATGAGGATCATGAGGCCAGGCCGGTCGGTGGACTGGACCAAGGAAAAAATCGCCGGGCTGTCCACGCCCGACGTGCGGCAGCTGCGCGTCAACGCGGAACGGCTCAACGCGCCTGAAATCATGGAACGCTGCGATGCGGTGCTCAGCGAGCGGCGAAGGGCCGCCAGCGCCAAGTCCAGGAGTGCCCGCCAGGCGAGCAAAGAGAAGGAACTGAAGCTGGGCGGTGCCGCGTGAGCATTCCGGTCGATCCCAAGCGATTCATGGTCGGGAAGTACGAGGTGATCGCGCAGCCCCTCCCGCACTCGGTGCACATGCTGCGCTACACCGTGTATCTCCACAAGACGCGAATCGGCGCCATGGTGAGCGTGCCGACGGAATCCGACTGCCGGTTTCTGGAAAATCCGCCGGTCGTCCCTCCGCTCAAGATCTTCTATGTCACGCACCGGCCCGGCCGCCCGAAGAAGGGCGCCAAGCCTCCCGTCCCCGTGGAGAGGAATCAACCCGCCCTCCGGGAAGAACTCCCGTCCGACGTGTCGCTGGACGGACTGCGGAGACCGGAAGAGCGTTAGCAGGACGAGCGGGGTCGAGCCGACTGGTTCGCGTAGTGCGCTCCGGGACTGGCAGGGCCGATCAACCTGCGTTCAGCGGCGTGTTCCTGAAGGCCGCGGGTTGTGAGTCGAGCCGGTTTTCATCACTCATCACTCATAACCGGTTGTGGATATGACAACCAGCAAACAGGAACTGACTCGTTCCACCCCTTCCTCGGGGCAAATCGCCCCGCCCGTCGCCGGCTCAACGGCCCGACCTGACCAAAAGCCGCCACGTGTCCTGCGCCGGATACTCGCGCTGGACGATTTCGAGGATGCGGCGCGCCAGGTTATTCCGCGCCCGATTTTCGGCTACGTGACCGGCGGCGCCGAAACGAACGCTTCGCTGCGCGCGAACCGGGCCGCGTGGGATGAGATCGCATTCGTTCCCAGGACCTTGATGGACACGTCCGGTCGCGCGCACAAGACGACGCTCTTCGGCCAACCCTACGATGCGCCCTTCGGGATCGCGCCGATGGGCGGAACCACCATGGCCGCCTACCAGGGCGACCTCGTGCTCGCGCGCGCCGCGGCGGCGGCCAACATTCCGATGATCCTGAGCGGCGCCTCGCTGACGCCCCTCGAGCGGGTCCGGGAAGCGGGACCGACCGCCTGGTTCCAGGCCTATCTTCCCGGCGAAGCCGGTCCCATCACGGAGCTCGTCGAGCGGGTGGCGCGCGCTGGCTACGACACGTTCGTTCTCACGGTCGATGTGCAGGTGGCGGCCAACCGCGAGAACAATGTGCGCAGCGGCTTCGACACGCCGCTGCGCCCCACTCTGCGCCTCGCCTGGGACGGCATCATCCGGCCGCGCTGGCTCTTCGGCATGTTTCTCCGCACGCTGTGGCTCCACGGCATGCCGCACTTCGAGAACATGGGCCGGCGCGTTCCCCTCATTTCACGCGCCGGTGAGCGCGAGCGCGGCCGCCGCGACAAGCTCTCCTGGAAGCATCTCGAGCTGATGCGGCGCCTGTGGAAGGGGCGTCTCGTGGTGAAGGGGATACTCGACCAGGACGACGCCCGCATCGCCCGCGAGAGTGGCGTTGACGGCATCATCGTCTCGAATCACGGCGGGCGGCAACTGGACGGCGCCGTTGCGCCGTTGCGCGTGCTGCCCGGGATCGCCGCCCAGGCCGGCGGGATGACCGTGATGATGGACAGCGGCGTGCGGCGCGGCACCGACGTGTTGAAGGCGCTCGCTCTCGGCGCGCAGTTCGTATTCATCGGGCGGCCGTTCCTCTACGCGGCCGCGATCGCCGGCGAGCCCGGCGTGCGCCACGCGATCAAGCTGCTGCGCGACGAGATCGACCGCGACATGGCGCTGCTCGGCATCACGAAGCTCGCCGAAATGCGGCGGGAGCTCTTGACCACCGCGCGCGGCACAGACTACCTAAAGGCGTGAATCGTGATTCGTGAGTCGTGATTCGACTTGACCCGCCCTCTCAGTGACGTCTTACACCAGTCACCCGCCTTCTTCACTCGCCACTCGACACTCGTCACTCGTCACTCGTCACTCGACACTCGACACTCGACACTCGTCACTCGTCACTCGACACCACAATGCCGGAAATCAAAGTCATGCTGTCGGCGGCCTTCAAGGAGGCCTATCTCGAGCTCGTGCCGCAATTTGAGCGCGCCAGCGGGCACAAGGTGGAGAATCTCTGGGTCCCGAGCGTGCAGATGATGAGCCGCCTCAAGGGCGGCGAGACGGTGGATCTCGTGATCCTGTCGGCTGCCTCGCTCGACGAGCTCAGGAAGGCCGGGTTCATCTCCGATCGCACCGATCTCGCAAAATCGGGCATCGGTGTTGCCGTGAAATCAGGCGCGCGCAGGCCGGACATCAGCTCGGGCGAGGCCGTGAAGCGCGCGGTGCTCGCGGCCAGGGGTATCGCCTATTCCACCGGGCCCAGCGGCATCTATCTCATGGGGCTTTTTCAGCGCATGGGCATCGCCGGGGAAATCAAGTCCAAGGTGAAGCAGGTGCAGGGCGAGCCGGCGGGAGGTGTGGTGGCGCGCGGCGAGGCGGAGATCGCCTTCCAGCAGGTGAGCGAGCTGCTCCCCGTTCCCGGCATAGACTTCGTCGGCCCGCTGCCGGCGGACATCCAGCAAATCACCGTTTTCTCGGCCGGCCTGCACGCAGCGGCGACGCAGCCGGATGCGGCGCGGGCGCTGGTCAAGTTTCTCACCGCCCCCGCCGCGGCTCCCGTGATCAGGAAGAAGGGGATGGAGCCGGCGTAGCGACGGGGTGTGACAGTGACTCTCGGATTTGAACGGCGGTCCTCCCGGGGAGGAAACAATGAAGATAATGACTTGGCGTGGCTTGATCGTACTCGCGGTAGCGCTGGTAGGCATCGCGCCGGTCCAGGCTCAATACCCCACCAGGCCGATACGCCTCATCGTGCCGTTTGCGGCGGGCAGCGGAACGGACACGGTCGCGCGCTTCGTCCAGCCGCAGCTGTCGGCGGCGCTCGGGCAGCAGGTGGTGATCGACAATCGCGCCGGCGCGGCGGGCAACCTCGGGGCGGAAGTTGCCGCCAAAGCGCCCGCCGACGGCTACACGGTACTGATGGGCAACATTTCCCACTCGATCAGCATGACGCTCTACAGCAGGCCCGGCTTCGACCTGACCAAGGACTTCGAGCCGGTTACATCGCTCGCATCCGGCTCGTTCACGCTGGCGGCTCATCCCTCGCTGCCGGCGAAGTCGGTGAAGGAGCTGATCGCGTTCGCGAAAAAGCGGCCGGGCGACATCAATGTCGCGACGGCGGGCGCGGCCCTGCGCCTGGCGGCGAAGATGCTCGACAGCATGGCGGGCATCAGGACGACGGAGATCACTTACAAGAGCACGCCGCAGGCCGTAATTGCGGTGATCAGCGGCGAAGCCTCGGTCGGCTTTCCCGCCACCAGCGCGGCGATCCCGCATGCCAGGACCGGGAAACTGCGCGCGCTCGCGGTCACCGGCGCGCAGCGCTCATCCATGGCGCCCGACGTTCCCACTGTCGCCGAGGCCGGCGTACCCGGCTACGAAGTGACCACGTGGTACGGCCTGATGGTCCCGGCCCGCACGCCGAAGGAGATCATCGCCCGGCAGCACGCGGCCGCGGCGAGCGCGCTCGGGCACCCGGAGGTGAAGAAACGGTTCGCGACCACGGACCTCGAGCCGGCTGGCTCCACGCCGGAACAGTTCGGGGCGTTCGTCCGCAGCGAAATCGCGAAATGGGGGAAGGTCATAAAGGAATCCGGAATTACGGCGGACTAGCGGAACGGCGATGACCGTGGCGACGTGGCGACGCCGAATCTGGACTGCTTACCCTCGTGCTGAGTGTTGATTCGTGATGCGGGCATTGGCGTTCATCTTGCCGGCGGCAATGGCAGCGGCTGGTTGGCCGGTGCCGGCTGCGGCCCAGCAGGCGTACCCGTCGAGGCCGGTCCGCATCATTTCCCCATTTCCTCCGGGCGGCGGCAACGACGCGCTGTGCCGCATCGTCGCGCAGAGGCTCGCCGAAGAATTCAAGCAGCAGGTGATCGTCGAGAACCGCGGGGGCGCCAACGGCATCATCGGCACGGAGATCGCCGCG
>JBGQGU010000144.1:0-7446 GCA_041497655.1 Gammaproteobacteria bacterium | reverse complement strand
GAAGGTCGAGGCCGCCTCGTTCCCCACCGCCCGGAACGCCTCCCGCGCCTTTTCCGGCGTCATCGCGCGGATCGCATCGCTTTCGGGCGGAACTTCCGAAATCCGGAAAATGGTGCCCCGCAAAGGCGGGTGGATCTGGCGCGCGCCGGTCATGGGATCGGGCTCGTCCCTGAAGATGGGTATGGGCATGGCCTTCGTCTTCCAGATTTCATGGGCCATCTGCCCCGGGCGCAGCGGATTGGTGTGGACCGGCGCAGGGCCGTCCGAAATGACGATCGCCTTGCCGTTCTTGTCGTGGCCCGTGACCACGCGCCTGATCTTTCCTTCCATGTCTTCTCTCCTATCGCCTGTCGGTTATCACTTGAAGGCATCTCAAAAACCGTTACAACCACGGAAACACACGGAACCACACAGAACTTCTTAAAAGATTACCGGGACGATAACCGGGTCGGGTTCTTGTCCGTGTCATTCCGTGTGATTCCGTGGCTAATTTTCAGACCGGTTCTTATCACTCCAATTGCATTCCCGACTCGAGTATGAGCTTGCGGAACTTCTCGACCTCGCGCCGGACCTTCTCCGAGAACTGCTCCGGCGTGCTCCCGATTACGCTGTGCCCCGTCGCGACCAGGCGTTCCCGGACCTCCGGGATGCCGATGATGCGCGACACTTCGAGGTACAGAGCCTGCACCACGGGAGCGGGCGTCCTGGCGGGCACGAACATTCCATACCAGAGCTGGTGGTCGTAACCATCGAGGCCGTTCTCGGCCACCGTCGGAACATCGGGAAGCAGCGCGCTGCGGCGCGCGCTGGTCACGCCCAGCAGCCTCAGCTTGCCGGCCTCGACCTGTTTCGCGACGGCGATGTAATTGGTCATCGTCAGGTCCGTATCGCCGGACATGACGGAGACGGTGGCCGGCACACCGCCTTTGTAGGGTATGTTCTTCATGTCGAAGCCCCCTTGCAGCTTCAACGCGTTGCCCGCGAGTTCCCCTGTCGCCCCGGCGACGGCGATGTTGAGCTTGCCCGGCATCCTCTTGCCCAGCGCGATGAGCTCCCTGATCGATTTGGCCGGAACCGCCGGGTGAGCGACGATCACCAGGGGAGCGGAGGCGACCTCGCTCACCGCGGCGAAGTCCCGCACCGGGTCGTAGGGCAATTTTCGGTACAACGTGGCGTTGATCGCGTGCGTGCCCGCGTTGCCCATGGCGATGACCGAGCCGTCGGCCACCGCCTTCGCGGCGAATTCCGTGCCGACGATGCCGTTCGCGCTGGCGCGGTTCTCCACGATCACGTTCTGGCGCAGCGCCTCGCCGAGCTTGGGGGCGATCAGGCGGGCGATCAGGTCCGGGCCCCCGCCGGGCGCGTTCGGCACGATGATCTGCACCGTCCGGTTCGGGAGAACGGGGCTCTGACCCGTCGAGGTCGCGGGAAAAAGCGCGAAAACAACCAGCGGCGGAAGCAAGCGGAGCCTGAGCATCGTAACCTCCCCCGTCGATCGAATGCGCGGGTAGAAAAACCGTCTCGCCTTACTTGAGGACTTCCACCAGCAGCTTGAGGCCGGCTGCCGCGAACGCGTACATGTTGGCAATACGGTCGCCGCTGCCGGTCTTCAGCGTGACGGTGCGCTCGGTGCGCCCCGTCACGGCCAGGCAGGTGTGCCCCGGCGGGTCGCCATAACGGTTGCCGGTGGGGCCTGCCGCGCCGCTCTCTCCCACGCCCCACGTTGCCGAGCAGCGGCTGCGCTGGGTGCGCGCGATGAGCAGCGCCCACGGCTCGGTCGCCCCGCGCAGCCCGGCGAACATCGCTTCTCCGGCGTCTCTCAGGGCGAGGATGGACTGGCGCGTGTACAGCACGCCGCCCCCGATGAAATAGGCGGATGCGCCCGGCACCGCGAGCAACGCGGCCGAGATGAGGCCGCCGGAGGACGACTCGGCGACCGCGACCGTCTCCTTCCGCTGCTTCAGGAGCGCGGCCGCCTGCTCGGCCAGCGGCATTAAATCACGCGTGAACGGGTCCATCACTCGTTACTCGTTACTCGTTACTCGTTGCTCGTTGCTCGTTGCTCGTTGCTTGTTACTCATCACTCGACCTTTATGCCCATGGCCTTGATCACCTTCGCCCATTTCTCGGTTTCAGACTTCATGTAGGCCGCGAATTCTTCCGGCGTGCTGCCGACCCCATTCAGGCCAAGGGAGGTCAGGCGCTCCTTCATGTCCGGCGCGCGCAGGGCACGGGTCAGTTCCTGGTGCAGCCGGTCGATGATAGGGCGCGGCGTGCCGGCCGGCACCAGCATGCCGAACCACTGCACCGACTCGTAACCCGGAACGCCCGCTTCGGCGATGGTGGGAACATCTGGCAGCGCTTCGATACGGGTCATGGTGGTGACGCCCAGCGGCCGCAGCCTGCCTGACTTCAGATACGGCATCGCGGTCGGCGGGGTGGTGAACATGACGGAAATCTCGCCCGAGAGCAGGCTGATGATCGCCATGCCCGCGCCCTTGAACTGCACGTGTTCGAGCTTGATCCCCGACATGATCTTGAACAGCTCGGCCGACAGGTGCGGGCTGGTGCCCTGCCCGGGCGAGCCGTTGACGAGGCTGCCCGGTTGCGCCTTGGCGAGCGTAATGAATCCCTTCACGCTCGCCGCCGGCACTGAAGGATGAACCATCAGCAGGTTCGGCGCCGCCACGAGTTGCGTGATCGGCGCGAAATCGCGCATCGCGTTGTACGGCAGCTTCGCGAACATGCTCGGATTGATCGAGATCGAGGTCTGCGTAATCAGCATCGTGTAGCCGTCCGGCGCGGATTTCGCTGCGACGTCGACGCCGATGATGCCGCTCGCGCCCGCGCGGTTCTCGACCACCACCTGTTGGCCAAGTGCTTCGGTCAGCTTATGCGCCATGAGGCGCCCGAGAATGTCGCTGGTGCCGCCGGGCGAAGAGTGAGCGATCAATCTGATCGTGCGCGCCGGGTAGCTCTGCGCCGCCGCGGAAGCGGAGAAGCACAAAAGGCCGGCGGCGAGCAATGCGTTCCACGCGTGGTTTTTCATGCCTACTCCCTCCCCCTAGAGCGTGATTCGTGATTCGACTCCCACCACCCCGTCGCTTCGCGCCACCCCTCCTACGACCTCCCCGGTTCTCCCACCACCCCGGCACTTCGCGCCACCCCTCCTCGGGCAGGAGGGGAGGTGGCAGGAGGGGAGTACCCCGGCTCACCCCTCGACACTCGACACCCGACACTCGACACCCGACACCCGACACTCGACACCCGACACTCAAGTTAGAGCTTGCTCGCGGTGACGCGCTCGAAATGCTCGGCGACCGGCGGCTGCGCGAAGAACCCCCCGACCAGCCCGCGGAACTCCTGGAACTTCGGCGACTGCCGGAAGTTGACCGTGTGCGCCTCGATGCTCTCCCAGCGGATCAGGAAGTGGTAGCGCCCCTTGGTCTCCACGCAGCGCTGCAGCTCGTGCGAGATGTAACCCGGGACGCTCCTGAAGATGGGCTCGACTTTCGGGAACACGGCCTCGAATTTCGATATCTCTTCCGGTTTGATGTGCAAGATGGCGACTTCGAGAATCATGGCTGCTCCTGGTTAACAGCGGGTGCGCTGCGAAACTCAATTGTCATTCTACCTGTGCCGAATGCCGGCTGATCAACCGGCTACCGCGCGTTGAGCGGCTACCCTATAGTCCGCTCCAACGCGCGGAGTTAAACCGGAGCCTAGCTTCCGGTTTGACTTCAGTTTGCTTTCACGCCGAGAGCCCTGATGATTCCCCCCAGCTTTTCAATCTCGGACTTGATGAAGCCGGCGAATTCCCCGGGCTGGTCGCCGACGGATACATAGCCGAGATCGGTCATGCGCTTGGCTACCGCCGGGATGTTGAGCGCCGCCACCGCGCCGTTGCGGAGCGTGGCGATCGCCTCCTTCGGCGTCCTGGCCGGCACCAGCATCCCGTACCAGTTGCCGGCCTCGTAGCCGGGATACCCCAGCTCGGCGACCGTCGGGTAGTCGGCCAGCGCGGGCAGGCGCTTTGAGGTCGTCACGGCGAGGGGCCGCAGCCGGCCCTGCTGCACCAGCGGCAGCGCCGTCGCAAGCGGCGCGAAATAGACCTGCACCTCGCCGGTCATGGCCGCGGTGATGGCCTCCCCGCCGCCGCGGTACGGCACGTGCTGGAGATTCACGCGCGCCGCGCCCTTGAACATCTCGGCGGCGAGAAACGTGGCCGTGCCGGCGCCCGTCGAAGCGTAGTCAAGCGCACCCGGCTTCGCTCTCGCGAGCTTCACGAGCTCGGCGAGGGACCTCACCTGCAGTGACGGATGAACCACCACGATCGACGGCGAGCTCGCGATCCGCGTCACGGCCGCGAAGTCCCGCACCAGGTCATACGTCAGGTTGCCGTAGAGGCTGGCGTTCGCCGCGTGCGTCATGCTCGCCTGGAACACGGTGTAGCCGTCGGGCGGAGACTTGGCGGCGATCTCCGCGCCAATATTGCCCGCGGCGCCGGTGCGGTTGTCCACGATGACCTGCTGGCCGAGCGCCTGCGCGAGACCGCCCGCGAAGATGCGGCCGATGGTGTCGGCGCCGCTGCCCGGTGACATCGGCACGAGGTAGCGTACCGGCTTCGAGGGATAGGGCTGCGCCCATCCCGCGGCCGCGAACAGGCACGCGAGCCCGATCAGCCCACGCGACAGCGCACGATTACGTGCTTTCATCATGGTAACCACTTTTTCCCCTCGCGACCCGGTCCTGCATCCTACTTCTTCTTTCGCTTCTTCCCGTTCTTCGCCTTCGCCGCGTCCTGCTTCAGCACCTCTTCGTACTGGATCAGCGCGTGCGCGATCGCCGGCCACCCGGCGTAGTGCCCGACGTGGATGATGATCTCCATGATTTCCTCCTGGGTGAAGCCGAGGTGCCGGGCGCTGCGGTAGTGCGAGTGCGTGCCGGCGGGCCGCGCCAGCGCGATGTTGGACGCGAGCGTGATCAGCTCCCGGTCGCGGATGCTCAAGTGGGGGCGCGTCCAGATCTCGCCGAAGAGGTAGCCCACCGAGAGGTCGTAGAGGTCGGGGTAGAGCTCCTTCTGGTTCATCATGGTCCCGAGGCGCCCCATTTTCCTCAAGACTTCGAAGCCTTTCTTCATGCGCTTGGTGTGTTCCATAATGAATTGTCTCGTATGTATTCCTTTGCGCCTTTGCGTCTTTGCGTCGGGATTCTCGGCGTATATCGGCGTCCATCGGCGGCTTACTTGATTGTTACGGATCAGCGTGTCTTCTTTCGCGTCGCCGCATGGACCGGCGGCCACAGCCGGGTCGCCACGTTGGGCGAGCCCGGCGCGTGGATCAGCTTCCGCACCAGCGTGTCGGTCCACGCCGCCATCTCGGGATGCGCGTTCTCGTGGAGCGGGAAATGCTCGTCGCGCGCCGCCAGCGACACGAACTCGTAGAGCACGCCGTGCTTCGCCCATCCCGAGACGGAACTGAGCTTCCGGATGCCGAGGCACCCGGGCAGCTTCGACATCGAGGGCAGGCGCCAGTTGGCGTACCAGTCGAGGATCTCGTCCTCATGCGCGGAGCCGGCGTTGAAGCTGCCGAGCTGGATGCACGGGGCGAGCGTGAACTTGCCTTCACGGCTCTTCGCCGCGGGACCGGCCGCCCGGTCTTCCTCGGTCACGATGTTGACGCGCTCGCCGACGCGCAGCGCCAGCATCTTCCGGTCTTCCGGCGTCAGCTCCCGCTCGAGCTTGCGCGGGGTGAGATTGGCGAACGCGTGCGCGGTCTTGCCGCCGAAGATCAGGATGTAGCCGTTGCCGGTGGGCACCGTGGGGTCGTCGGTATGGCGCAGGCGGGATTTGCCGCCGGCCTGCACGGGTTGCGCCTGGGCCGCGTAATGCGCCGCATACAGCACGCCCGGCTTCTTCAATATCCGCGGTATGAACTTGCCGTGCAGCCAGGAAAGGTAGGCGTCGCGGCCATTTTCGGGCAGGCCATACCACGTTATCCAGAGTCCTCGGTCCAACACGGCGTCCTCCCGTTTCTCGTTTCTCGTTTCTCGTCTCTCGCCCTCAGGCTCTGCCGACCGGCGCGTACTGGCCGGTGAGCTGCGGGGTCGTTTGCACTTCCAGCTTCTTCTGCTGGCGATCGAGGCGCGTCTCCCTTGCCCAGGTGCGCTTGAGATCGTCGCGCACCTTGACATGCAGCCGCCCCAGCCCTTCCGTCTCGAGCTCGATCCGGTCGCCGTCCTGGAAGGCGGAAAGCCCGCGGTGGTTGGTGCCGGTGGCGAGCACGTCGCCCGGCTCCAGGGTGTGGATGGAGCTTATCCACTCGATGCAGCGCGGGATCTTCTGGGCCATGTCGCTGGTGTTGAAGTTCTGCTTGAGCTGCCCGTTCACCCACAGCCGTATCTGGAGATTGTGCGGGTCCCTGATCTCGTCGGCCGTGACAATATAGGGGCCCATCGGCGCGAACGTGTCGCGCGACTTCATCTGGTAGAAGGTGTTGCCGGTCGGCGGCAGCCCGCGGGCGGAACCGTCGATGAAGTTCAGGTAACCAAAGACGTGCTTCATGGCGTCCGCCGCCTTGACGCGCGTGGCCCGCTTGCCGATGACGAGCGCCATCTCCGCCTCGCCCTCGAAGATGATCGCTGGCACGTCGGGCAGCACCATCGTATCGCCGTCGCCAATGACGCCGCTGGGGGACTTGTGGAACGCATTGATCGGCGCGGGCTCCGCGCGCGTTCCGTCTTCCATGTAATTCACCGCCATGCAGTCGATGTTGTACGGCCTTGGCAGCGGCGGCCGGATTCTGACCTTGCCGACCGGCACGCCCTTTCCGGCGGCCGCCGCTTTTTCCAGTTTGGACCGGACCTTCGCGAAGCGCTCGATCAGGCCGGTGATGAGGTCGTGCGGCCCGGTGTGCGGGATATCCGCAACCACCTTCGACACGTCCACCACGACGTCGCCCTTGAGCACGCCCAGCTTGAAATCATTAAAGAACAGAATCTTCATCGTCCCCCCTGTCATGACCTTGCGTCTGTGGAGCAGGCAGTTTACTAGAAGCCGCCTGAAAAAGCCCGACGCAGCCGCCGCTAAGCATGGACAAACAAGGACAATTCAGGACCAAGAAAACTATGCGAGAATCCCCGCTTATCACCCATCACTCAACGGCGGCCTCCGACATGTCATCACTTGATAACAGCTCAATCGCGTCGGCCACCCCGCGCGTCACCGGGGGTCAGATCCCCGTAGAATCTCCGGGGCGCGTCGTAGGGCGGAAGAGGGGCCCCAATGTTTTCTTTGGGGATCTGACCCCGCAGACGCGCACGGGATCGGCATTAGAACGACGCGCCATTGATCGGCTCCACGGTCGCATCCCGCAAGCGGGGCGGCTGACGAGGTGGAGCAGGGGCCCCAATTTGATTTGGGGATGCGACCCGAGTCAGACGCAAAGG
>JBGQGU010000143.1:0-7446 GCA_041497655.1 Gammaproteobacteria bacterium | reverse complement strand
TCATAGCGGATGCGCCGCCAGATGCGCTCTTGCAGGTTGAGGGCGGGCTGGTAGGGGGGCAGGTAGCACAGGCGCAGTCGTGGATGGGTCTGCAGGAACTGTTGGACCGGAGCGCCCTTGTGCCAACCTGCACCATCGACATAGAGCGTAATGCGGTAGTGCTGCAGGCGCCGGTAAAGGTGGCTGAGCACTTCGAGGAAGCCCTCGCGATTACCGTGTTCGGTGCGGATCATCCCGTAGCGACCCAGCAGCGGGGCGACCCACCCGGAGAGATTCAGACGGGCGTTGTGCTGGCTGGTGGTCGGCACCCGAAGACGTTGGCCGCGTCGGGCCCAGCCGAAGCCCAGTCGCGGATGCAAGGTGAAACCGGTTTCGTCTTGGAACACTACGGTCTCGTTTCGCTTAAGGGTGCGCAGTTTTTTTTAGCGCCCGCTGGAATCGGCGGGCATCCTCGGAGCGAGCCTGGAGGTAGGCGTGACTGGCGCGCTTCATGCGGTAGCCCAACTGGTGCATCCATATCTGTGCCTGCCGCACCTTCAGCGAAATGCCGAAACGCCGTTTCAGATGCACCACCAAGGTCGGCCCATCCCATTGCACGCGATTCAACCCAAACTCCTGCGGCGAGCGCTCCAGATGCGCTTCGAGCTCGTCTCGCACCTTGCCCCTCAGCGCGGCCGGGCGACCGCGCTTGGGCTGCGGCACCAGGCTCTGCACGCCCTGCTCGTTCACTGAGTGAATCCAGCGACACAGGCTCATGCGGGTCAAACCCAGGACTTCAGCGATCCAGCCCGGACGCTGCCCTTCAACGATCAGCAGCAGGGCCGCAATTTTCATCCCGACCCAGGCCCCGGGCACCTGTTCGGCCAGCGCCAACAGCTCGCGCCCCTTGGTGGCAGGATCTTCCAGATTCAGACTCGGCGCTCTCATGGCCACGCTCCCGGACGAAAGGTCTACCGGTAGTGTACCCGAGACTGTCATGATTTGTAACATTGCCTAGTGCGTTCGTATTAGTGTTGGCCCGCCACAGTGTGGACAGACTCCCTCTCTTGTTAACTCTTTCTTTGTGGCTTCTTGATTTTCGTGCTTAAACAGCTTTTTCAGACTCTCCCATTCGCCTACTGGCCAAGTAGCGCCGGCGATTGAAAAAAGATATGCACCGTAAATCGTAGTTTGAATAAGTGGGCTTCTAGTAAATAGGAAAATTGCTTGCACGATGAAAGCAAGTGCGGCGCCACAAAGTCCTATTGCGATCGCCCCTTTGATCCTGCTACTTATGCCTAGCTTTTGCTTCTGAAATGCGCCAATCAGTCCGTAGACAACAGCGCCCAGAATTGCCACGTTCAGTGGCTTGGGGCTCCAGAAAATAGCTGGTAGTCCCCATACGAGGACCCCAGTGATCGCCATCTCGAGGAATGCCAAGTTCCCCCTCCACTCGACGGACTTTGAATGTCTATGGATATCGTCACTTCTGGGATCGTATTTGGCTGCTAAGCCCTCCCCGTTGCAGTAACACGGGGGCCTACGGATACAGAGTGCCACAACTCCAGCGAAAGAATAAGCCCCAAATAGCTGGACATCGAGGTTGCGGCGATGCACAAGAATCACACGACACGCTCTTTCGTCATTCCGGCGCACGCCGGAATCCAGGCAGCGTTGAAAACGTTTTCTGGACTCCGGCCTTCGCCGGAGTGACGGCGAGTCTTGCATCAAGCAGCTAGGCCGCCGCCTTCTTCATGGTCTTCGCAGCCAGTGCCGCGCTTTTCCCCGCCAGGCGGCCGAAGATGGCGCCGCTCGTCAACCCGGTGGCGCCGGGATAGTTGAAGTAAAACAGCCCGCCCACCATCTCTCCCGCCGCGTAGAGCCCGGGGATCGGCTGGTGGTTCGTGTCGACGACCTGGCCCTCGGTCGTGATGCGCAATCCGCCGAACGTGAAAGTGATCCCGCATGTCACGGCATACGCCTCGAACGGCGGCGTGTCGATCGGATTCGCCCAGTTCGACTTGGGAATCGCGAGCCCCTCCGTGCGCAACCCGTCCTTCACATTCGGGTTGAACGGAACCTCGCGCTTCACCGCTGCATTGAAATCCCGGATTGTCCTTAACAGCCGCTCCCGATCGACATCCTCCAGCTTGCCGGCAAGCTCCTCGATGGTATTCGCGGTGACCCGGGTCACATGCCGGGTCCGGTACTCGGGACGCAGCAATTGGACGACCTTGGCGTCGTAGATCTGCCATGCGAACTGGCCTGGCTGCTCGAGGATGATCCGCCCGTACTTCGCATAGGTGTAATTGCGGATGTCCGCGCCCTCGTCGAGGAAGCGCTTGCCCTCTGCGTTAACCATGATCGAGAACGGATAGCTGTCACGCTCGTAATCGTCCGTTAGCGCGTAGTCGCCGAAGTCGGCGGCGTAGCGCTCCCAGCCGACCGCGTGGCATCCGGACCAATGGCCCCATGGCTGCGCCCCGATCCGCAATGCCATATCGAGGCCATCGCCGGTGTTGTATTTGGTACCGCGCACCTTCGCCAGGTCCCAGCCCTTGCCCAGATGCCGGCTGCGCCACGCCGCATTCGCCTCGAACCCTCCGCAAGCGAGTATGACGTTTCTTGCCGGGAATCTTTGAGTCGAACCGCCGAGCTTGACCACCACGCCGGTCACGCCCTGGTCCGTATGCACCAGATCCCTTACCCACGCCTTGTACAAGACCTTGACACCGGCCTTCCCGGCGGCCTTGTAGAGCCCATCGACCAGCCCGCGGCCCCCGCCCACCGCGGCCAGCGTCGCGCCGCCCCAGAAGGTGAACTTCCCGCCGACCTTGAACGATTGCCTGCCGAACTGCGGCAGGAAGCGGATCCCCTTTTGCTTGAGCCAGTGCATGATGGCGTTGCTGTTCCGCACCAGGATTTCGCACAGATCGGGATCGGTCCGGTTTTGCGTAATCCGCGCCATGTCGTCGAAGAATTTCTCTTCCGTATAGGCGCCGAAATCGCTCGCCATCTCCTCCTGCGTCAGGTCGGGGGAAAGGGCCTTGATATCGTCCGCGCCGTTGTAGACGACTCTCATCAATCCTTCCGTGAACGAGCTGTTGCCACCGCGCTCCTCTTCCGGGGCGCGCTCCAGCAGCAGCACCTCCGCTCCCTCCTCGCGAGCGGAAAGGGCCGCGCACAACGCCGCGTTGCCGCCTCCGACGACGATGACGTCGTAGGGCTCCGTTCTTTTTTCCACGATGACCTGAATTTCCGGCGTTACTTGATGATTTCGTGCCTGAGCGTGTGCTTCTTCAGCGCGGCTTCATCCACGGTGATGCCGAGCCCCGGTCCGCGCGGGACGCGTACCCGCCCGTTGCGCACCACGAAGTCGGTCTCGGGCACGAGGGGATCCGGCCCGATCGTATTGAGACCGAACACGAACTCGCCCGCTCCCATCATGCGCCCGGCCGGCGTCGCGGCGTAGAAATGCGCCGCCGCCGCCGCCTCCAGCTGCGATTGCACTGCCAGCCCGCCGCAGTTGAGCTGGATGTTGGACGCCTCCGCCACGGCCGCGATCTTCCTCGCCGGCGACAGCCCCCCGAGCTTGTAGAGCTTGATGCAGAACGCATCCACCGCGCGGGCCTCCGCCAACGCATAGGCGTCCTGCAGAGTGAACAGGCTCTCGTCCGCCAGCACCGGAATTCCAGCCGCTTCGCGACGCACGTCGGCGAGCCCCTTCAGGTCGCGCCGCGCGACCGGCTGCTCGATGTAGCCGAGGCCCAGACCGCGCAGGGCGTGCACGGCGCTGATGGCATCTGCGAGCGTCCAGCCCGTATTGGGATCGATCCCGATCACCACGTCGTCGCCGACCGCGCGACGCACGGCCTCGAAGTGCTTCACGTCCTGCCGCCAGCCGCGGCGGTCGGCCGCCTTGATGCAGAGCACTCGCATGCCGAACTCTTCCACGGCGCGCTTGGCTTCGGCCACCATGACGGACACTTCATTCGCCAGGCTGACCGACCACTCCAGCGGTATGTCCGGCTGGCAACAACCACCGATGAGGTCATGTAGCGGCGCCTTGAGCGCCTTGCCCATCGCATCGTGAAGCGCGATGTCGAGCGCGGCGCGCGCGGCCGGATTGCCTGCCAGGCGCGCGTCGAACGCCCCGGTGATGGACTCGATGTCGAACAACCGCTTGCCGAGCAGGCCGGGGCCGTAGATTTCGACGATAGCGGCGACCACGCTGTGCGTGGTGTCGGCGACGAAGTGCCCCGGGCTGATCGGGCGTATCTGTCCGCAGCCCGTGACGCCGTCGGCGTATATCTTCACCAGCACCGGCTTGCCGAGCTGATGCTTCGGCGGGCCGGTGTCGTAGCTGCCGCTGGAGAAGATCCGCTGCACGCGGACCGGAAGCTCGGTCACGAAGACTTCGATGCGGTCGATCATCAGCAATCCTTCGGTTTGCCGGTTCGGAGGCGCGGCGGGATTACATTATTCGGCGCGAAGATTCAGCGCCTTGACCATTTTCCCCCACTTGACGTTCTCCTCCCTCAGAAACGCCGCATACTGCTCGGGCGTATTGCCGACGATCTCCATTCCCAGCTTCGCGATACTCCCCTTGACCGCCGGCTCGGATAGCGACTGGACGATCTCCTTGTTGAGCCGGTTCACGATCTCGCTCGGGGTGCCCGCCGTGGTCAGTATTCCGAACCACGTCACCACTTCGTAGCCCTTCAGGCCCAGTTCCTCCTGGATCGTCGGGAACTCGGGCGCGATCGTGGAACGCCTGGCGCCCGTGATCGCGAGGCCCCTCAACTTCCCGCTATTGGCGTACGGCAGCAGCCCGGCGATACTCGCAAACATGATCGGCACCTGCCCGCCGATCAGCTCGCCGATCGCGGCGCCGTCGCCCTTGTAATGAATCGCGACCATGTTGATGCCGGTCAGGCTTTTCAGCAGCTCCACCGACATGTGCGGCGAGGAGCCCTGGCCGCCGGTCGCAAAGTTCAGGTCACCCGGGCGCTTCCTCGCCATCGCCACGAGCTCCTTGATCGATTTGACCCCGAGCGAAGGATGCGCCACGGCGAGCAGCGGGTTGTGGGAAACCAGCACGACCGTCGAGAAATCCTTGAGCGGGTCGTAGCCGACCTTCGCGTACATGTAGGGAGCCACCGCGTGGGTCGTCTGGCTCGCCAGATACAAAGAATGGCCGTCCGCAGGCGCTTTCGCGACCAGCTCGGCTCCTATCGTCCCGGTCGCGCCAGGACGGTTCTCGACGACGACGGGCCGGCCCAGCCGGTCCGTGAGTTGCTGGGCTATCAGGCGGGCCACGATGTCGGAAGGCCCCCCAGCGGCGAAACCCACCACGATCCGCACCGGTTTGGAGGGGTACGCCTGCGCATACACGAGCACAGGGCTCGACGCCAGCAGCAATAGCAAGAACAGGGATCGCTTCGTCATGCGCACGCTCCTCCTTCGTTCAGTCTAGTCATCGGCCTTCCGCCTCAGCGGATGGCGGCCCCCAGCAGCAAATCTGCTCCCTTCTCCGCTATCGCAATCGTCGGTATGTTGGTGTTCGAAGACGGGATGGTCGGGCAGATGGAGGAATCGACGACCCGCAAGCCCGCGATTCCGCGCACCTTGAGCTCGGGATCGACCACCGCCATCGGGTCCAGGCCCATCTTGCAGGTCCCGATCATGTGCCAGCTGGTCTGGATCGTCTCGCGCATGTAGTCGAGCAGCGCCGCATCGTCCTGGATTTCCGGTCCGGGGCGTGTTTCGCGCACCACCAGCGGCTTCAGCGCCGGCATCCGGGCGAGGCGGCGGGCAAAGCGCATGCCCTCGATGAAAAGCTGCACGTCGGCCTCGTGCGAAAGATACTTCGGATCCATGCTGGCCTGCGCGAGCGGGTCGCGGGACTGGATGTGCAACGTCCCGACCGAGCGCGGTTGCAGCACCTTCAGCCCGAACGTGAACCCCGGATGCGGGTCGAGCCCGTAACGCGCCGTGCGGGCGTAGCGGTCTTTGCCGGACAGCGGCAGCAGCAGCATCGCCATATCCGGCCGCTGTGCCTGCGGGTCACTGCGCCAGGCGATTTGCGACGTGGCCGAGCAGATCGTGAGCAGGCCCTCGCTCTTGAACATCCAGCGCAGCCCCTCCTTCATCTTCAGCCATGGGCTGCGCAGAACATCGTTGATGGTGATCGCCTGGGAGCACTCGAAGGAAATCCGCAAGCTGGGATGGTCGCGCAGGTTCTCGCCCACGCCGGGCAGGTGATGCACGACGCCGATGCCGTGCTCTTGCAGGATCTCGCTGTTGCCGACGCCGGAGAGTTCGAGCAGTTTGGGCGAAACCAGCGGTCCCGCCGCCAGCACGACTTCGCGGCGGGCGCGCGCCTTCACGTTCGTTTCGCCGTTGCGGAACTCGACGCCGGTCGCGCGTTTCCCTTCCATCAGGACGCGCGTGGCCGGGGCGTCCGTCACCACCGTCAGGTTCGGGCGATTGCGCGCGGGCTTCAGGTACTCCGTCGCCGAACTGCTGCGCCAGCCATTGCGCGTGGAGTACTGAAGATAGTAAGCGCCCTCGTAGCTGCCGTCGTTATAATCGGGCAGCTGCTGGTAGCCCGCCTCCCGGCACGCCGCGACAAAAGCGTCCGACAGGGGATCGAACCGGTCGAGACTGGTGCAGCGGATAGGGCCGCCGCGGCCGCGGATCGCGGCATCCCCCTCGGGATAATCCTCGAGCCGCTTGAAGTACGGGAGCATGTCCGAGTAACCCCAGCCGGCGCAGCCCTGATCACGCCAGCCGTCGTACTCCTTCGGGTCGCCACGCACGAACAAGTTGCCATTGATGGAGCCGGACCCGCCGATGACTCTGCCGCGCACCCAGAGTTGTGGCTTGTTGTTGAGATGGGTTTGCGGCTCGGTCTGATATTGCCAGGTATACCGCTCGTCGTTCAGGACCTTCGCGACCATGAGCGGGATCTTGAGATTGATATTGTTGGCCCGGCCGCCGGCCTCGAGCAGCAGCACGCTGTGGCGCCCGTTCTCCGTCAGCCGGTTGGCCACCACGCAGCCGGCGGACCCTGCGCCGACCACGATGAAATCGAACTCGGCGCCATCAGGAACGGAGGAAACGTACATCCGCCTACTCCGTCAATCAGGATTTTTGACGTGCCTCGGCCATCACCTGCTTCGCGGTACGGAAGCAATCCACGCCGACCGGGATGCCGCAATAGACGGCGATCTGGATCAGAACCGAGCGGATTTCTTCCTCGGTCAGCCCGTTGCGCAGGGCGCCGCGGAGGTGAAGCTCGAACTCGTGCATCTTGCCCAGGGCCGCGATCATCCCGAGGTTCAGGATGCTGCGCTCCCGCCGGCTGAGGGTCTTGTCCGTCCAGCATAGGCCCCAGCAGTACTCGCTGACGATTTCCTGGAACGGCTTGTTGAATGCGTCTGCGCTTTTCATCGCGCGGTCGAC
>JBGQGU010000142.1:0-7538 GCA_041497655.1 Gammaproteobacteria bacterium | reverse complement strand
GTATTCGATCCGCATCGGACCGGCTGCCAGCATGTCGTCGACCTGGGAGCCGGCGTAGAGGCAGCGCAACAGCCGCTCCTCGTCGGGGAGGTTCGGGTATTTCCTGCGGATCGCGGGCACCGCGGGCGCAAGCGGCGGCGGCGTGAGGGAGATCCGCGCCGAGCCGTTGGCGATGATGCGGTCGAGGACGTCGGGCTCCACGGGAGCGAGCGGTTTGCCGTAGTAGCCGAGCGCGTATTTCTTGACCTCGTCCGGTACCGTCTTGTAGCGCTCGCCCTGGATCACGTTGAGCACGGCCTGGGTGCCAACGAGCTGGGAGAACGGCGTCACCATCGCCGGCCAGCCCAGCTCGCGAAACACACGCGCGCTTTCCTCGAGCACCGCGCCGAACTGGTGCAGCAATCCGGCCTGCTGCAACTGGAATTTCATGTTGGTCAGCATGCCGCCGGGGATCTGGTGCGCGTAGTGGAACTGGTCGTATTCCATCGGCACGCCGAGCGGCAGGCCCTCGTTCTCCGCGACGCGCGAGAAATGCTCGCCCACCTCGTTGACCAGCGGGTCGTCGATGTTCACCGAGTAACCCATGCTGCGCAGGTTGCGCGCGAGGGTCTGGGTCGCAGGTTGCGCCGGGCCATTGGCGAGCGGGGCGATCGAGGTCTGGATCTGCGTGACGCCGAGCTTGACCGCTTCGAGATAAACCAGGGGCGCCAGGCCGGTCATGCAGTGGCTGTGAAGTTCGAGCGGCACGGCTCCGGTGACCTTGAGCAGCGCGGGCACCAGCGTGCGGATGCGGTCGGGCGTGAGCAGCCCCCCGGGGTCCTTGATCATCAGCACGTCGATCGCTGCCCGATCGATCAGCTCCCGCGTCTTGCGCGCGTAGAACGCGTCGGTGTGCACCGGGCTTTCGCAGAACACGACCGAGCCCACCGACTCCATGCCCAGTTCCTTGACCTTGCGCAGGATGGGGACGACGTTGTCCCAATCGCACAGGGCATCGATCGCGCGCACGCGGCGGATGCCGTTTTTCGCCAGGCATTCCAGCCACAGGAAATTGACGTCGTCGGGCTGCACGTCGAACGAGAGCAGGCTGCGCGACCGCATCGCCGACTGCATCTTCGTGCGCGTGACCTTCTGCCGCATCAGCCGCAGCCGCTGCCAGGGGTTTTCCTTGAGGTAGCGCACGCACACGTCGAACTGGATCGCGCTCATGAGGTCGATGGCCTCGAAGCCGGCCCGGTCCATCTTCTCCGCGACCGGCAGCATCATCGCGGTGGTCATGCGCGTCGCCCACAGGCACTGGTGCGCGTCGCGCAACGTGGTGTCGATGATCCTGATTTCAGGCATGGTCTCTCCGCGAGGAGTTTGTCGGGCTTTGGCCCGACAAACTCCTTATGCAAAACCGCCCGCGCGAAAATGAGATTGGAAGATGGTGAAAATCACGTTTCGAGCCTATTCTCGTGTCCATCGGAAACCAATCGGGGCCATTAAAGCGGGGTTCATTCAAAATCCGCGGGCGGTTTTGCTATTAGCAGCCTGCCGGGGCGTTAAGTCCGACAGGCTGCTGGGCGCGCTCAATCGGGCTTGATCAGGATGAGCGGCTGGTCCTGCTCCACCAGCGATTCGTTTGCGACCAGGATGGCGGCGACGGCGCCCGCGACGCCGGCCTTGAGCGAGCTGAACAGCTTCATCACCTCGAACGTGCACACCGTGTCGTCGGGACCGACGCGGTCGCCAATTTCGACGTAAGGTTGGGCGCCGGGCGACGCGGCGCGGTAGAAAGTCCCGAGCGTAGGCGCGCGCACGGCAACGTGCCCTGCCGGCACCGCGGAGCTCGCCCGCCTGGGTGCCGGAACGGCGGTCTCCACCGGGCGCACCGGCGCTGCGGCGGGGGCGGGCGCTGACGGAGCCGACACGGCATGGGCCGCGTCACCGCCGCGCGTCACGTGCAGCTTGAGTTCGCCGATCTCGAGATGGATGTCGCGGTCGCCCATCTCGTCGATGATCTTGAGGATGCTCTGGACGTCTTCGTGGGTCAGTTCGGCCACTGCAGATTCCTCGGGAGTTGTTACAGAACCTTGCCCGGGTTCATCAAGTTGTGCGGATCGAGCGCGGCCTTGAGCGTGCGCATCAGCTCGATCTCGACCGGGCTCTTGTAGCGCTTCAATTCCCCGCGCTTGGCCTGCCCGACGCCGTGCTCGGCGCTGAAGCTGCCGCCGAAGCGCTGCACGACGTCGAGCACGGTCCGGTTGACGTCGGTCGCCGCGAGCGCGGCGGCGTCATCGCGGTTGCGCCCCGGGACGTAGCAGTTGTAGTGCAGGTTGCCGTCGCCGAGATGGCCGAAGCAGATGACGCGCGCGCCGGGATAGGCGTGCTCCAGCGCCACGCCCGCCTCCGTAATGAAGTCCGGGATACGGCTCACCGGGATCGAGATGTCGTGGCGGTAGAGCAGGCCCTCCGCGCGTGACGCCTCCGGGATCGTTTCCCGTATGCGCCACAGCGCCTCGCGCTGCGCTCCGCTCGCCGCGATCGCGGCGTCGAGCACGAGTCCGCGCTCGCCGGCTCGCTCCATCGCCCGCTCGAACTCACCCAGCAGCGATCCGCTCTCGCTCGCTTCCGCCAGCTCGACGAGCACGTACCACGGGTGGGCCCGGGCGAGCGGCTCACGCGTGCCGGGAATGTGCTTCAGCACCAGCTCCACGCAACGGCGCGAAATGATCTCGAAGGCGCTGATGCGATCGCCGCAATCGTTTCGCAGCAGCGAGAGCAGCTCCACGGCCGCGGCGGGCGCCGGCGCCGCGGCGAGGGCGGTGACGGTCGTGCGCGGGACCGGGAAGAGCTTCAGCACTGCGGCCGTGATGATGCCGAGGGTGCCCTCGGAGCCGATGAAGATCTGCTTCAGGTCGTAGCCCGTGTTGTCCTTGCGCAGGCCCCTCAGGCCGTCCCACACGCGGCCGTCGGGCAGCACGACCTGCAGTCCCAGCGTCAGGTCGCGCGCGTTGCCGTAGCGCAGCACGTTGATGCCCCCGGCATTGGTTGCAAGGTTGCCCCCGATCTGGCAGCTCCCCTCGGCGCCGAGGCTCAGGGGAAACAGCCGGGCGGCGTCGCGCGCGGCCTGCTGGATGTTGGCGAGAATGCAGCCGGCTTCCACCGTGACGGTATTGTTGAGCGCATCGAGCCCGAGGATGCGGTTCATGCGGCCCAGCTGGAGCACGATTCCGCCGCCCGTCGCGGGCGGCGTGGCCGCGCCGGACATGCCAGTGTTGCCGCCCTGCGGCACGATGGCGGTGCCGGTATCGGCGCAGATCCTGACCACGGCTGCGACCTGATCGCTGCCGGCGGGCCGCACGACGGCCAGCGCCGCGCCATGGTAGAAACCGCGCCAGTCCGCGAGGTACGGTTCCAGGTCACGCGGATCGGTGATGAGGCCCTGCGGACCGACAATGGCACCGATCCGCTCCAGGATGGAGGCGGTGGCGGCGGAGCGGGCGGATCCGGCCATGGGGGGATTATAAGGGGCCGCTTGCGCATTTCCCCTAACGCCTGCCCCTCTCCCTGCGCGGCGGACGCGGGTGGGGGTGTGCTACCATCCTGCCGCCCCAAGCAAGCCGATCCCCAATGGCCGACCGCGTCATCTTCGTCTGCACCATCGTCATCGCGGCGGTTTACTTCTACGCCACCACGCTTATCCCCACGCTCGAGATCGGCGACCCGCTGGGCCCCAAGGCATTTCCGCGCCTGCTCGGCGTCTGCCTGCTGATCGCGGCCGGCCTGTTTTTCCTTGAGATGTGGAAGGACCGTAAAGCGCCGGTCGCTAAGCGCGCCCATACCGAATCGCGCGATTGGAGGCACCTCCGGGTTATCGCGGGCGTCACTGCCTGGACCGGTGCTTACTATGCGGCGTTCGAGAAGCTCGGCTACGTGGTTGCCACGACGATTTTTCTGCTGGGGCTGATGGCCTGGTTCCACCGGGGCAAGTGGATTTCGAACGTGCTGACCTCGGCGCTGTTCGCGGTGCTGAGCTACATCATGTTCCTCAAGCTCGAGGTCAGACTGCCGCAAGGGATCCTGCCGTTCTGATGGATACGCTGACCCACATCCTGAACGGCTTCGCAGTCTGTCTGCAGCCGATTAATCTGTGGTACACCTTCCTCGGTTGCTTCCTCGGCACCATCATCGGGGTGCTTCCCGGCATCGGTCCCTCCGCCGGCATCGCTCTTCTCATTCCGGTCACCTATGGCATGAACCCGACGTCCGCTCTCATCATGATGAGCGGCATCTTCTACGGCGCTCGCTACGGCGGCTCTACCACCGCGATCCTCATCAATACGCCGGGCGAGGCCTCCTCCGTCATGACCACTCTCGACGGCTACCAGATGGCGAAGAAGGGCCGGGGGGGCGCGGCGCTCGCGGTTTCGGCGCTGGGATCCTTCATCGCCGGCACGCTCGGCGTGGTGGGGCTCACGCTGTTCGCGCTGCCGCTCACGAGCATGGCGCTCAAGTTCGGACCGGCGGAGTACTTCGTGTTGATGTTTTTCGCGATGACGGCGGTGTCCTCGCTTGCCGGGAAGTCGCCCGCTAAGGCGATGATCTCGACCATCCTCGGGCTCATGATCGCCACCATCGGCATCGACCTCCAAAGCGGGCAGCCGCGCTACACCATGGGCGTGCCCGAGCTCCAGGACGGAGTGGGCTTCATCATCGCCGTGGTGGGGCTGTTCGCGATCGCGGAGGTGTTCTTCTCGATGGAGGAGATGACCAAGGGCATCCGCCCCGAAATGATCAAGCTGCAAGGGAAATTGTGGCTCACCCGGGACGAGTGGAACCGCTCGGTGATGCCGATCATGCGCGGCGGCATCATCGGCTTTATCATCGGCGTGCTGCCCGGCGCCGGCGGTACCATCGCCGCGATCCTGTCGTATGTGTGGGAAAAACGCCTGTCGAAGCACCCGGAGCAGTTCGGCCAGGGCGCCATCGAGGGCGTGGCGGGTCCTGAAGCGGCCAACAACTCCGACACCGCGGGCGCCATGGTGCCCCTGTTGACGCTCGGCATACCCGGCGGCGGCGCAACCGCGGTGATGCTGGGGGCCTTCATCATGTACGGCATCCAGCCCGGCCCGCTTCTATTCCAGAACCGTCCCGACCTGGTGTGGGGCCTCATCGACAGCATGTACATCGGCAACGTCATGCTGCTGATCCTGAACTTGCCGCTGATTGGTATCTTCGTGAGGCTCCTCTACATTCCGGGCGGCATCCTGATGCCGCTCATCCTGGCGATCTCGACCATCGGCATCTACGCCATCAACGGCAACCCGGTCGAGCTCTACTTTGGTCTCATCTTCGGCGTGATGGGCTACATCTTCCGCAAGGTGGACATCCCGCTCGCCCCGATGGTGCTGTCGCTGGTGCTGGGCGGCATCATGGAGCAGTCGTTCCGGCAGGCGATGACGATTTCCGGCGGCAACCCCAAGATCTTCGTGGGCAGCGTGATTTGCGTGACGCTGGTTGCGCTCTCGGTCCTGTCAATTCTCCTGCCGTTCCTGCTGCCACGGTTGAAGGCTTGGCGCGACGGCTCCCGCGATACGGCGTGAAGCAAACCCAATAGACAGGATTAACAGGATTTACAGGATTAATTCAAGAACAAGAAGACCCTGTATTGAATCCGATGTCGGGGTTTAGTTTGGTTTTAATCTTGTTAATCTTGTAAATCCTGTCTATTCCTTTTTAATTCCTGGAGTTCAAGATGAAGAAACGCATTGTCTTTGTCGGAGCCGGGGCGCTCGGCGGCTACGTCGGAGGACATCTCACGCGCGCGGGGCACGACGTGACGCTGATCGACCCCTGGCCGGAGCACGTCGAGGCCATGCGCAAGAACGGCATGCAGCTTTCGGGCACGACCGCGCCCGAGCGGCATGCGGTGCCGGTCAACGCGCTGCACCTGACGGAGGTGCAGGGTTTCGTCAAGCAGAAGCCGATCGACGTCGCGTTCGTCAGCGTCAAGTCGTACGACACCGAGTGGGCGACGCTGCTGATCCGGCCGTACCTGGCGCCCGATGGCTTCATCGTATCGCTGCAGAACTGCATCAACGAGGAGCGCATCGCGCAGCACGTGGGATGGGGCCGCACGGTCGGCTGCATCGCGAGCCTGATCGCCGTGGAGCTCTACGAACCCGGCCGCATCAAGCGCACGGTGCCGATGGCCGGCGACAAGCACACGGTATTCCGCGTCGGCGAGCCGCACGGGCGCGTGACGCGGCGCGTGGAGGAGATCGCCGAGATTCTGCGCTCGGTGGACAGCTCCAAGGTCACGACCAACCTGTGGGGCGAGCGCTGGTCCAAGCTCGTGGTCAACTCGATGAGGAACGGCCTGTCTGCCGCGACCGGCCTCTTTGGCAACCAGCGCGACGCGCTGGAAGGCCCGAGATGGGTCTCGATACGGCTCGGGAGCGAGGCGGTGAGAGTGGGGCAGGCGCTCGGCTTCCAGCTCGAGAAGATTCAGGGCATGGAGCCGGAAACGTTGGCGCGAGCGGGAGAGGGACACCGGGACGCGCTTGCCGAGATCACCGATATCCTGATGGAGGGCGCGAAGAAGCGCTCCGATGACCAGCGGCCCTCGATGGCCCAGGACATCGCCAAGGGCCGCCGCACCGAGACCGATTTCATCAACGGCTTTGTCGCCGTGCGGGGTCAGGAGATCGGCGTACCGGTGCCCACCCACGCCAAGATGCACGAGGCGGTGAAGCGGGTGGAGCGGGGCGAGGTGAAAGCCAGCCCGGCGGTGATCGAGGGCATCTAGGCGTTTATCCGGCGCCGGATCACATGCTCATGACTCGGAAGCGGATCTTGACCGCCGCGGCGCTGGTGCTGATATGCCTGCCCGCGGCTGGCCAGGGCTGGAAACCCGAGAAGCCGGTTGAAATCGTTGTCCCGACGACTCCCGGTGGCAGCGTGGACCTGACCGCGCGCCTCCTGCAGAAAATTTTCCAGGAAAGCGGGCTCGTCAAGTTGCCGGTCACGGTGGTCAACAAGCCGGGTGGCGGGGGCGCGGTGTCCCTGGTATATCTCAATCAGCACGCGGGCGATGCGCACTACATCGCTACCAACACGCCCAACATCATCGCCAACGACATCAACGGACGCACGCCTATCCGCTACACGGAAGTCACGCCCCTCGCCACCCTGGCGAGCCAGTACACGGCTGTGGCGGTGCGGGCCGATTCGCCATTGCACACCGGCCAAGACCTGATCGATCGCCTACGCAAGGACCCGGGCTCGCTCGCGGTATCGACACCGACCACCCTGGGCAGCATCAACCACCTGTCGTACGCGCTGGTGGCGCGGGCGGCGGGAGTGGATGTGAAGAAGCTCAGGGCGGTCATTCTGGGTTCCGGCGGCGACGGGGCCACCGCGGTGCTGGGCGGTCACGTTGATGCCCACGTCGGCACGACTTCTTCGGTGATACGCCTGGTGGAAGCGGGCAAGGTGCGCGTGATCGCGATCGCCGCGCCCAGGCGCATCGGCTCCCCCTACGAAGCGACGCC
>JBGQGU010000141.1:0-7557 GCA_041497655.1 Gammaproteobacteria bacterium | reverse complement strand
TGGGACCCGTCGCGGAAGCGGGCGGCGAGCGTCTCGGCGAAATAGACCGAGCGATGCTGGCCGCCGGTGCAGCCGATGGCAACGGTGAGATAGCTGCGATTGTCGCGTTCGAAAGCGGGCAGCCAGTCGGTGACGAAGCGCCGGACGTCTTCGAGCATCCTCCGCGTCTCCGGATCGGCCCCGAGAAACTCGATCACCGGCTGGTCGCGGCCGGTCAGCAAGCGCAGGCGCGGGTCATAGTTGGGGTTGGGCAGGCAGCGCACGTCGAACACGAAATCGGCGTCGAGCGGGATGCCGTGCTTGAAGCCGAAGGACTCGAACAGCAGCGTCAGGCCGGTGGCCGGAACCCCCACGAAATCCTTGACCCAGTTGCGCAGGACGTTGGGCCCGAGGTCGCTGGTGTCCACGCGCTCCGCGAGGTCCGCCAGCCCGGCGAGCAGCCTGCGCTCGCGCTCGATGCACTCGGTCAACGTGAGGCCGCTGTCGGAAAGGGGGTGGCGCCGCCTCGTTTCGGAGAAGCGCTTGATCAGCGTGTCGGTCTTCGCCTCCAGGAACAGCACCCGCACATCGTGGCCGCGGGCGCGGAAATCGCCCAGCTGCCGCGGCAGCTCGGCGAGCGCCTCCGGGCTGCGCAGTTCCACGCTCAAGGCCACGCGCGGGTGGCCGGCCCCCGCCAGGAAGCCCACGGTCTGCGGCAGCAGCCTGGCGGGCAGGTTGTCCACGTAGTAATAGCCGCTGTCCTCGAGCACGTTGAGCGCCACGCTCTTGCCCGAGCCGGAGAGGCCGGTGATCAGGATGAGCTGCATTCTGCAGAAAGGCGTGATAGGTGATAAGTGATAGGTGATAGGGGTCTAGATCCGGCACTGCCGGGAATTCTTATCACTTATCACCCATCACGTGTCACGCTTCTTCATGCTGTCGGACTGGCGTTCGATGAATTCCTGCGTGCTGTCGAAGCCGCGCAGCTGCAGCACGTAGTTGCGCACCGCCGCCTCGGTGAGCACCGCGAGGTTGCGGCCGGCCGCCACCGGGAGCGTGACCCTGCGGATGTCCACGCCCATGACCCGCTCGGAGCCGGCGTTGAGCGGCAGCCGCTCCATCGGCACGCCCTCGGTCGCAGCGGGCCTCGCCAGGTGGACGATGAGCTTCAAGTTCTTGCGCGGGCGCAGCGCCGCTTCGCCGAAGATGGTGCGGATGTTGAGCACGCCCAGGCCGCGCACCTCCAGGAAGTCCTTGAGCAGGCTGGGGCAGCGCCCCTCGACCGTTTCGGGGCCGATCCGGAAGAGCTCGACGACGTCGTCGGCGATGAGCCCACTGCCGCGGCTCACCAGTTCCAGCGCGAGCTCGCTCTTGCCCACACCCGAGTCGCCCGTGATCAGGACCCCCATGCCGAGCACGTCGAGGAAAACCCCGTGAGTGGTGCTGCTCTCCGCGAGGGCCCGCGCGAGATAGGGGCGCAGCATCCACATTAGCTCGACGCTCGCCACCGGTGAGCGGAAGAGAGGCGTCGATTTCGACTCGGCGATCTCGATGAGTGACTGTGGCGGCTGCTCGACCCCCGCGACGATGAAGCACCCGAGCTCCTGGGTGGCGGTACCAGCGAGCAGCGAGCGGCACCTCGCCGCGTCCAGTCCGCTGAGATAGGCGACTTCCGAGACGCCCAGCACCTGGATCAGGTTGGGGTGGATGAAGTTGAGGTGGCCGATCAGACCCCGCGAGGAATCCTTGATGAGCTCGCTGTTGAGGGCCTTGGCGCCGCCGTTGCGCCCGGCCACCCACTCCAGCTTCAGCTTCTCGCGGTTGTCCTCAAACAACCGGGCTATGCTGACCTGCGCCATGGGGTTGCCAGTCGGTTATGAGCTGATGCATTTCAGCCGCCGTGGGTGCGGCCGTCATCCGCTCGCGGAACGCCTTGTCGCTGAACATCTGCGCCAGCTCGGAGAGGATCTGCAGGTGCACGTCGGTCGCACGGTCCGGAACCAGCAGCACGAAGATGAGCCCCACGGGCTGGCCGTCGGGCGCATCGAACTGGATCGGCTGCTTCATGCGCACCAGCGCGCCGAGCGCATCCTTCAGGCCCTTGACCCGGCCGTGGGGGATGGCAATGCCCCGCCCGAGGCCGGTGGACCCCAGTTTCTCTCTTGCGAAGAGGCTGTCGAAAACCTGGCTGCGCGCGATCTGGTGATTATTCTCAAACAGCAGGCCAACCTGCTCGAACACGCGCTTCTTGCTCGCGACTTCGAGGTCGAGCATCACGTTCCGCAGCGGGAGCAGCTTCGCGATCAGGTTCATGTGGGGCGCGGGAACGGGCGCGGCGGCGGGGCGCGCATCAGCGGGCGTCGCGATGCTTGAGCGGCTTGCCGTCATGACGGCGCATGAGGGACTTTTCCTTGTGCTTGATGATGGTGCGGTCGAGCTTGTCCGCCAGGCCGTCGATCGCGGCGTACATGTCGCCGTCCGCGTTCTCGCAGAAAATTTCCTTGCCTCGCACGTGCACGCTTGCCTCGATCCTGCGCCGCAGCTTCTCCACCGTGAGGACCACGTTGACGTCGATCACGTGGTCGAAGTGGTGCGTGATGCGCTGCAACTTGCTCGAAACGTAGTCGCGGATGGCGGGGGTAATCTCGAGATGGTGTCCGGTCAGGTGCAGGTTCATGAAGGGCTCCTACAGGCTCTTTCTCAGATTGGCAGGGGGTATCTGCAGCGATTCGCGGTACTTGGCGACGGTGCGGCGGGCGACCATGATGCCCTGCTGCGACAGGATCTCGGATAACTGCCCGTCGGACAGCGGCTTGAGCGCGTTCTCTGCCGCGACCAGCTGCTTGATCAGGGCGCGGATCGCGGTGCTGGACGCGGCGCCGCCGGCCTCGGTGGAGACGTGGCTGCCGAAGAAGTATTTGAGCTCGAAGACGCCGCGCGGGGTGTGCATGTATTTCTGGGTGGTGACGCGCGACACGGTGGACTCGTGCAGGTCGAGCACGCTTGCGATCTCACGCAGCACCAGGGGGCGCATCGCCACCTCGCCGTGCTCGTAGAAATGACGCTGCCGGTCCACGATCGCCTGCGCCACGCGCAGGATCGTGTCGAAACGCTGCTGCACGTTCTTGATCAGCCATTTCGCTTCCTGCAGCTGGCTCGCGAGTTGCTGCGAGCCGGCATTGCGGTGGCGCTGCAGGATCTCGGCGTAGAGGTGATTGATGCGGAGCCGCGGCATCGCGTCCGGGTTGAGGGAGGCGAGCCAGACGCCCTTCAACTTTTTCACGATGACGTCGGGCACGACGTAGCGCGTTTCCTCGGATGAGAAGTTGCGGCCCGGCTTGGGGTTCAAGCCGGTGATCAGCTTCTGGGCCGCGCGCAGCGCCGCATCGTCGCAGCGCAACAGCTTCTTCAACCGGGTGAAGTCGCGTGCCGCCAGCACTTCCAGGTGATTCCTGGCCGTCTCCAGGGCCTCGCCGAGATGAGGCGTGTCCGGCGGCAGGGCGGCGAGTTGCAGCGCCAGGCATTCGCCCAGGCTGCGCGCGCCGACGCCCGCCGGCTCGAGGTGCTGCAGGTGTTTCAGCGCGATTTGCAGCTCATCGAGGTCGACCTCCAGCTCCGCGGGCAGGAACGCGGCGAGCTCCTCCAGGCTCTGCGTGAGATAGCCATCGTCGTCCAGCGAATCGATCAGAAGAGCGACCAGCTGGTGGTCCCTGCCGGACAGGTTGGTGAGAGAAATCTGCGACAGCAGGTGCGCCCGCAGGGAGGGTGCTTCGGCGGCGATTTGCTGGTGCTCGCCGTCCTCGCCGTCATCGCGGTAGCCGGGAAGCGGGGCGTCGTCGAGGGCGATCGCCTCGGCGCCGTCGGTCTCGGCGGCGGGGCTGTCGGTGGCGGGGGCCTCGGTCGCGGGCTCCGGATCGGCGGCGCGGGCAGCCGTTTCCGCGACGGCGACGGGCTGCTCGCGCGAGTCGTCATCGCGCTCGAGCAGGGGATTCTCCTGGAGGATGCGCTCGAGCTCCTGGTTGAGCTCGAGCGTGGAGAGCTGCAGCAGGCGGATCGACTGCTGCAGCTGCGGCGTGAGCGTGAGGTGCTGGGACAGCCGGAGCTGGAGTGAGTGCTTCATTGCGTTGTGAGGGAGCTGGCCTGGCTGGACGGGCAGTGACCCGGCTGGTGCCGTTCCAGCTGTGCTTTCTAAGGCAATCCAGGGGCTACCCGCAAGGTCGGATTACCTTGGAAAGCAGTCGGCCGGTTGGGAGAGGCCAGTTTGGAGCGGCACTAGAGACGAAAATGCTCTCCCAGATAGACCCTTCTTACACTCTCATTATAGACGATTTCCTCGGGCTTGCCGTAGGCGAGCACGGTGCCGTCGTTGATGATATAGGCGCGATCGCAGATGCCGAGAGTTTCCCTCACATTGTGATCGGTGATCAGAACGCCGATGCCGCGCGCCTTGAGAAACCCGATGATTTTCTGGATGTCCAGCACGGCGATCGGGTCCACCCCGGCGAAGGGCTCATCGAGCAGGATGAAGCGCGGCTCGCCCGCCAGGGCGCGCGCGATTTCCACGCGCCGCCGCTCTCCGCCCGAGAGGCTGATCGCCAGGGCCGCGCTCAGGTGGGAAACGTTCAGATCGCGCAGGAGATCGTCGAGCTTGTCGCGGATCGCGTCAGGATCGCTGTTGTGGAGTTCCAGCACCGCTTGCACGTTTTGGGCGACCGTGAGGCGCCGGAAGATGGAGGCCTCCTGCGGCAGGTAGGACAGGCCAAGCCGCGCCCGCCGGTGCATCGGGGCATGGGTCAACCGGATGCCGTCGAGAAAGAGCTCGCCGCCGTCCATCGGCACCAGGCCCACCATCATGTAGAAGCAGGTGGTCTTGCCGGCCCCGTTGGGCCCCAGCAGCCCGATCACCTCGCCGCTGCGCACTTCCAGCGAGACATTCTGCACCACGACGCGCGAGCGGTAGCGCTTCCGCATGCGCTCGGCGCGCAGCTCGTTCCCCCGCGCCGCGGGCGCGGCGGACGGGGGCGCCGACGGAGCGGCACGGCTCGCGTCGTCCGCAAGCTTATTTTCTGCGGGTCCCGGTTTCGTCACGAGGCGCATTGATGGCTTCTGCGGGTTGGAGGCTCACCGGGGGGCCCGCCGGCGGTTTTTCCTTCGACTTGGGCTGGATCACCGCCCGCACCCGGCCCTCGGGAGTGTTGGGCGCCGCGTCCTTGGCGCCGCCGGTGACCTGGAAGAACTCGGACTTGGCGTCGTAGGAGATGTAGTTCCCGCGGACCTCGTCCTGGCCGCGCTTCAACTGCGCGCGGTTGAACATCTGCATGGACTCGGCGCGTCCGTCGTACTCGATACGCTCGGCCCAGCCCTCTATGTATTCGTCGTAGCCCTCCCGCTTCTGCCGGAAGTGGGCGGGGCCGCCCCAGGTGGTGCCGTACTGGAACCCTTCCTTGTCCTGGCGAACTTCCATGCGTTCCCCGCGGATCTGGAGCGTGCCCTGCGTCAGAACGACGTTGCCCTCGAACAACGCCGTCTGCCGGGCGTCGTCGATGGTGACCCGGTCGGCCTCCAGGTTGACCGGCTTGTCGCGGTCGGCTCTCTCGGCAGCCGCGGGCGCAGCGAGTGCCGCCACGAAACAGCACAGCAGCGCCCGGTTGCGGGCGGCGCGCAAATGGCCGCAGTCAGCGGCCAGCATGAGCTCGCGGTGAGCTGCCCGGGTCATACGTGCCCCGCACGTTGGACAACAGCTTGATGACGCGTGTTGCGTTGTTCATCTCCAGGCCCACCGCGGTGACTGTGTTCGCGTCCTCGGACAGGGTCACCGATCGGTCCGTCATCGCGATATGGTGGTCAGGCACCACGTGCAGAAAGCTGGTGCGCATCACGAGCTCGCTGGTGCCCGCAAGCGCCGCGCGCGTAACGCGGACGTCGTCCTGGAAATACACGTGGTCGCCTTTGGTCGACACCACCCCTTCGCTCGCTGTGATCGTCACCGTCGCATTCGACGATTCGTAGCTGACGAAGCTGGGTGACGTGAGTAGCGTGGTGTCGTCATCGGGATAATGCACCATTTTCGCCGCCGACAGGGAGTAACTCGCCGCGCCGGACTCGCCCATGCGCACTCCCGACAGCTTCTCCACGATATAGTCGGGGTCGTGGCGGCTCGGGCCGAGCAGGTCGCGCGCCGGCCCCTGCGCGAAACGGTCGAGCCAGAAGGTGAGCGCCGCCAGCATGCCGACGAGGAGCAGCGGCGCTGCGGTGGTCAGCCGGCTGTGCGTCATGAGTGTCCGCCCGCCGTCATCGTCGCGCCCCCGCCGCTCACTTATCCCCGTAATCGGCCAGCCGCGCCGCCAAGGAACCCTGCGCGTGCAGGATGATCTCGCAGAATTCACGCGCGGCGCCGTGCCCGCCGCGGGCGCGGGTGACGTACTGCGCCTGCCGCCGCACCAACGCCGGCGCGTCGGGGACCGCCACCGCCAGGCCGCAGCGCTTCATCACCGGCAGGTCCACGAGGTCGTCGCCAACGTAGGCGCACGCCTCGGCGCCGGTGCCGCAGCGGCCCAGCAACTCGCTGAACGCCGCCAGCTTGTCCGCGGCGCCCTGGAACAGCAGCTCGATCCCGAGGTTGCGCGCCCGCGCCTCGAGTGAGCGCGAACTGCGGCTGCTGATGATCGCAAGCGCCACGCCGCTTTCACGGAGCATCCTCATGCCGTGGCCGTCGTGAACGCTGAACGCCTTCATCTCCGTGCCCGAATCCGTGTAGTAGAGCGCGCCATCGGTCAGCACGCCGTCCACGTCGAATATGGCGACCCGGATATTTCGAGCGCGGTTGTAAATGTCCTGCATTTCAGCCATTAGCTATCAGCTATCAGCATTCAGCCACAACCTTGCGCCGCCGCCGCGTTGCTCCAAGCTGACGGCTGAGAGCTGATCGCTGACAGCTATCAGATCACTTTCGCGCGGAATAAATCGTGCATGTTGAGCGCGCCCAGCAGCTTCTGGTCCTCGTCCACCACCACCAGCTGATTGACCTTGTAGCGCTCCATGATCTCGACCGCCTCGGCGGCAAGCTTGTCGGGGCCGATGGTGCGGGGCCCCCGTGTCATGATATCGGTGATGGGGGCCGAACGCAGGTCCACGCCCTTTTCCAGGCTGCGTCGCAGGTCCCCGTCAGTGAAGATGCCGATGACGCGTCCGTGCCCATCGAGCACCGTGGTCATGCCCATCCTGCCGCGCGAGACCTCGAGCATGCCAGCCATGGCGGTCGCGGTGTGCGCGACGCGCGGCGCATTCTCACCCGTGCGCATCACATCGCGGACGTGGGTGAGTAGCTTGCGTCCCAGCATGCCACCGGGGTGCGAGGCCGCGAACTCGTCGCGGGTGAACCCCTTCGCCTGCATCAAGGCCACTGCCAGGGCGTCGCCCAGGGCGAGCGCCGCAGTCGTACTGGCGGTCGGCGCCAGGTTGAGCGGGCAGGCTTCCTTTGCGGCCCCGGCGTAAAGATGGACGTCGGCCTCGCGGGCCAGCGCGGATTGGGGATTGCCGGTCATCGCGACGAGCTTCGCACCCTGGCGCTTGAGCAGC
>JBGQGU010000140.1:0-7630 GCA_041497655.1 Gammaproteobacteria bacterium | reverse complement strand
GACGCTTGCAGCGGCCGCACTGGCGGGCGTGGTCCTCCTCGCGGGGGCACCCCTCGGCGGGGGAATCGCCCACGCCGCAGCGGCCGCCGACGGCAAGGTTACCGCCCCGGCCCCGATCGACAACACGGTCTGCCTGGGTTGTCACGGAAACGAGGGGTTCGCGGTGCCGGGTGCGAACGGGAGAATGCGCTCCCTGCACGTGGTCGGGGACAAGTTCCAGGAAAGCGTGCACGGAAAGCGGCTGTGCGTCGAGTGCCATAAGGACATCACGGACATCCCGCACGAGAAGGGCGTGCCGCACAAGGTGAGTTGCGTGCAGTGCCACGAGGACTTGTGGGAGACCGCGAAGAAGGAGAACAAGACCAAGGAATTCGCAAGGCTGGGAGTGGTGGTGGAGCAGATCGACCACTACATGAAATCCATTCATGCCCGGCCGAACCGCGAGGACCAGTCGCGCACCAACGCAACCTGCTATAACTGCCACGACGCCCATTACGTTTATCCAAAAGACAGTCCGGTCCGCGCGGACTGGCGCCTGGGCATTCCCAACGCCTGCGGAAAATGCCACGCCAAGCAGCGTGAGGAGTATCTCGACTCGGTGCACGGCAGGCAGGTCATCGGAAACGCCAACCCCGCGGCGCCCATCTGCTCGGACTGCCACACGACCCATGACGTGGACCGGCCGAAGCTGGATTCGATCAAGCTCACCATCGTGCGCAATTGCGGCAACTGCCACTCCGAGAGCCTGAAATCCTACGCCAACACCTATCACGGCCAGGTCGGCAAGCTGGGCTATGCCTACACCGCGACCTGCTTTGATTGCCACGGCAATCACGGCATCCAGCGCGTGAGCCACCCGCAATCCACGGTGCACTCGAACAACCGGCTGCAAACGTGCCGGAAATGCCACCAGCAGGCGACCGCCGGGTTCGTTACGTTCCAGCCGCACGCGAACACCCACGATTACGGCCGTTACCCGTCCATGTGGGTCGCATCGAAGTTCATGATCGCGCTCCTGCTGGGCGTATTCGCCTTCTTCTGGACGCATTCGGCGCTATGGTTCTACCGGGAATACCGCGATCGCCGGGAGGGCAAGAGCGCGCCCCGCGTCGCAACGGGCGAATTGCCGCAACCGCAAGGCAAGCACTTCAATCGCTTCGGCCCGGTGTGGCGGATCGCCCATCTCGCCTTCGCGCTGAGCGTGATGATGCTGGTGCTGACCGGCATGGCGGTGCTGTACGCCGAAACCGGATGGGCGAAGTTCATCGTGGGTGCGTTGGGCGGCCCGCGAGCGGCGGGCATCGTGCACCGGGTGAGCGCGGCCACCATGCTGGGGATATTCTTCGTCCATCTGGTCTACATGGCGTTCCGGGTAGTCCCGAAGTGGACATTTTCGAATTGGTTCGGGCCGACTTCGCTGGTGCCGAACTGGAAGGATCTCCGGGACATGCTGTCCATGTTCAAGTGGTTTTTCGGCAAGGGACCGCGACCGGCCTTTGACCGGTGGACATACTGGGAGAAATTCGACTACTGGGCGGTGTTCTGGGGCATGGCCATCATCGGCGGGAGCGGCGTGGTACTGGCGTTCAAGGAAGTGACGGCGTCGGTCCTGCCCGGCTGGGTGTTCAACATCGCGACGCTGGTGCACGGGGAGGAGGCGATCCTCGCCGCGGTGTTCCTGTTCACGGTGCACTTCTTCAACAATCACTTCCGGCCGGACAAGCTGCCGCCGCCGGACATCGTGATGTTCACCGGCACGGTGGCGCTGGAGGAATACAGACGGGAACACCCGCTCGAGTACCAGCGCCTGGTCGAGACCGGCGAGCTTGCCAGGCATCTGGTCGACGCTCCGTCGCAGCCCATGTCGCTGGGTTCCCGCGTGCTCGGCATCACGCTGATCGCCTTTGGCCTGATATTGCTGATCCTCGTGCTGGTCGGATTCGTGGGCAGCGTGGCCGGGTGAGCGGGATGCGGCTCCACACGCGGTTTTCCGGCGGATCAGCCGGGAGAAATACACACGCATTCACGCGATGAGCATAAAATGCGAGGCTCAAACGGTGCGAAACACTCGTCGGGAAAGACGTTATCCTTGGTTGACCACCCATTTCGAGACTCCCAATGAATAGGCTCTTGCTAGCGATCGTCCTGTCGGTGCTGCTGGTTGGCTGCAAGGAAAGCAAGGAACCCGCCGTCAAGACTCCATCCGCCGAAAAGACCGCGCCGACGGCGGGGACGCCGGCTGACAAGTCGCCCGGCGGGGATCCCACGGCCGGCACAGCCGTCGCAGAGCGAGACTGCAAGGCGTGTCATGGCATGGATGGCAGGGGTGTCGCGCCAGGCATCCCGCACCTGGCCGCGCAGCGGGAGCGCTATCTGCTTCTGGCGCTGACCGAATACAAGGAGGTGAAGCGCACGCACGCCGCCCTCAGGGACCTCGCGGGACGCCTGACGGCAACGGAGCTGCGTAATGTGGTGGCCTACTATGCGAGCCAGCCGCCCGCCCCTCCCGCCTCGGTGACGAGCGCGCAACAGGCTTCGCTCCTCGAAAAAGGCAAGGCGCTGGCGGCAGGCTGCGCGAAGTGTCATGGCGAGGAAGGCAACAGCAAGACGCCCGGCACGCCCAGCCTGGCCGGCCAGCAGCCCCATTATCTCGTCACCGCCATCCAGGAATATCACCGGGGAGAGCGCAGGACGGCGGCGATGAAAGCGATACTGCGCGACGCGAGCAGCCTCGAGCTGGAGAGCCTGGCGCTGTATTACGCTTCCCGGACGCCGGCGCAACGGCCCGCGCCGTTGTTTGGCGATCAGGCGGCAGGTGAGCCGCGCACCGCCATGTGCGGTGGATGTCACGGCCCCCGCGGGGTGAGCAGCGACGCCGCCACGCCGAGCCTCGCCGGCCAGGACCCTCAGTACCTGCTGAAATCCATCAAGGCCTACCGGACGTCACGCCAGCATTGGGGCATGCAGCGCTACGTCGCCGGTCTGAGCGACCAGGACATGGAGAACATCACCGCGTTCTACGTGGTTCAGCTGTCCAGAGCCGCCGACAGTGTGCCGAGCTCGGCCCGCGAGCTGGCCGCAAAATGCGACCGCTGCCACGATGCCGAGGACAGCCCCAAGATGGTGGTTCCAATACTCCGGGGGCAGGACAAGGACTATCTCGTCATGGCGCTGAGAGCGTACCGCGATGACAAGCGTGAAAGCACCACGATGCACAAGATGAGCATCATCTACAGCAACGCGGTCATCGACGACATCGCGTCCTACTACGCCAGTCAGCCGCGGGACAAGCGCTGATTCGACCCGGAGCTTGCCGGACCCGGAGCCGGAAAACTTCCGACCGTCAGCCGACGCTGGGCATGTCCCCACCGGCCCTTTGCTCGACCGGTGACGGGGTCTTGCCGTACCACATCTGATACATCGATACCACCCACATGAACGCAAAGGACATGGCCATCATGGCGCCTGAGGCCATCGTGACCCACGCGAAAGGATGGTACACCTTGACCAAGTACCAGGAACAAACGTCGATCGCAACGCAGATGAAAGGCAACGCCACGACCGTGCACTTGAACCACACCGGCCGCACGTAGGCGTGACTGAAGATGAGGCCGACGATGAAGAAGATGAAGGTCAGCCCGAAGAGATGAATGTGGGAGACCCGCACCAGCGTGAAGATGTCCGTGCCGGTGTCCCGCTCCGTCACCTTCTTGATGTTGTCGTAGCCGTCCATGTTCACGAGGTGCGGATTGCTGCCGTCGTGGCAGGTCATGCAGCGCTTGTCCAGCACCGGCCTGATGTCCTTTTCGTAGGCGGCGCGGCTCGCCCCCTCCTGAACCCAGCCGACGATCCGGGATGACTCGTCGACGGGCAGCATCGCGGACATCGGGCCGCGCAAGGCCGACTCGATGCGCGAGCCTTTCCCGCTCCCCGCATAGCCGATGACGACGTCCTGGTAGGAAAGCGTGAGGGGGTTGCCGTCCTTTCCCGAATACGTGTGATACAAGTAAAGGACGGCAAACAGGTAACCCAAGGCGAGAATGCAGAGCGCGGCGGTGTACAGAACCCGCGCGCTGTACGGCAGCTCCGAGTAATGGTAATAAAGCCGGTGCAGCGGACCTTCGCTCATGTTCGTTTTCCCATGTCGTTCACTTCGGCGGCAGGAACACGTAGATGACGCTGCGCGCCCGCTGGCCCGCGTAGTGGGCCGCGAGGCGCTCGATCTCCGCGTCGGACAGTCCGTCCAGCATCGCCGTCATCGCCTTGCTCTTGCGCTCGCCCTTCCGATAGGCCCGCATTGCCTGCTCCAGATAATCGCCGCGCTGCGCCGCCAACGCCGGCGAGCGCGGGTCGGTGCTGTTGCCATTGACGCCGTGACAGCGATCGCAGCGCTGCGCCAGCTCCGCAGTCGTGAGGGGTTTTCTGACCTTGGGTTGCTGCGGCTGCTGGTTCGCGTAATAGGCCGCCAGGTCCTTGACGGCGTTCTCGTCCACGGACGCCGCCTGGGCCTTCATGGCGGGGTCGGTGCGCGAGCCGTCCTTGTACGCACGCATGGCGGCCGCGATGTACTGCGCGTCCTGGCCGGCAAGGCTCGGTGTGGCCGCATTCGCACTGACCCCTCCTTCACCGTGGCAGCCGGCGCAGGCGGCGGCCGCGGCCTTGCCCGCCGCCTGGCTGCCCGGCGACGGGCTTTGAGCCTTGCCCGGCTTCTGCAAAGCATAGAACAAGGCGATGTTGTTCACGTCGGCATCGCTGAGCGCCGAGACCAGCGTCTTCATCATGTCGTGCTTGCGCTGGCCGCTCTTGTAGGCGTTGATGGACGCGGCCAGGTACTTCGGGTCAAATCCGACGAGACTCGGCATTCCCGGCGTCCTGGTGATCCCGGTCTCCCCGTGACACCCTGCGCACCCGGCGGCGGCGGCCTTGCCGGCACCGACCGGATCGGGCTTGGCGGAAGCCGTCTTGGCGACGCCGCTCGCGGTGGGTTGAGCGGGCTCCAGTCCGGAGTAATACGCCGCCACCTTGACCAGCACGTCGTCCTTCAAGAACTTGACCGCGTTGCTCATGGCGTTGTCGCCGCGTGCGCCCTCCTGATACGTGAGCAGCTCGACATAGAGGTAGCCGGGCCGTTGTCCGGCGAGATGGGGCACGCCCTTCATCGTCGAAATGCCGGTCAAGCCGTGGCAGCGTGCGCATGAAGCTTCCGAGACGCGTCTGCCCTCCGCGACCTCCTGGGGCGTCGCATACGCCGGCCGAAGGTCGTCAATGCTGCCGGGTGTCATCGCGACGCCGGAAGCTGTGCGGGTTTGCGGATAGCCGCCAATCGGTATGCCGAAGGTCAGCGCAATCAGGAGCAGAGTCGGTGCACTTCGTTTCATCGACGCCCCCTCGGGCAGTTGGCTGAACCTGACGCGGTGAGCGTGCCAGCCGCAGGCAATCGGCAGCGGATTGGGTGCTCCGGTTTCAGGAGCAAGCGTGGCGCCATGCCTGATCGCCGCGGCGGGAATTGTAGCATGGCGCCCGACAGCGGATTGCGCGCTGATAAACTGAATGCGGTATATTGCTACTTGCAAGCGCTTGAAGTTATGTTTCGTCACAGTCACCGAGGACGTCACGTCATGTTCAACTTCGCGCCCACTGATAAGCCCTCGTCCCATGCTTCGGCGAAAGTGCCGATTTTCGCAATGATCCTCGCGCTCGCGGTGCTCATCACTGGCTCGCTGGATGCGCGTGCCCAGGGCAAAGAGCGTAGCGGCAAGGAGGTAGTGGATTCGGTCTGCTCCAAGTGCCATGCCACGGGTGCCCAGGGCGCGCCGAAAATCGGCGACAAGCAGGCTTGGAGCAAGCGCGCGTCGCAGGGCCTCTCCAGCCTCACGGATCACGCGCTGAAGGGTATCCGCCAGATGCCCTCGCATGGCGGGAGCCCCGACCTCACCGATTTCGAGATCAAGCGCGCCGTCACTTATATGGTCAATCAGTCCGGCGGCAAATGGGTGGAGCCGATCAGCAAGAAATCTCCTCCCGCCCCGCGGACCGGAGAGGAAATCGTGAAGGCGCAATGCTTCAAATGCCATGAGACAGGGAAAGGCGGCGCACCCAAGATCGGCGACCGGGATGCGTGGATACCCCGGCTCAAGGAAGGATTGGAGAGCACGGTGCGCTCCGCGATGAAGGGGCACGGCGGCATGCCGGCCCGCGGCGGCATGGCCGATCTTACCGATTCCGAGCTTCGCAGCGCAGTCATCTACCTGTTCAGGGGCCCCCCTCCCGCCAAGTAGGCGGACACCGGCAAGCCGGTCATATCGCCGTACTGAACCGCTTCAAGCCTGGAATTCGTCGGGCTGTCTTCCGCTGGACCGGGTCCTTAGAGCGCCTAACATAATGAAACGCGCGTGCGTTGCGAGCCAGAATCGTCGATGGCGCGAAGCGAGGCGCAGCCAATACTCGCTGTATTGGCAAGCCTTGCGACAAAGCTAGCGGCGATTCTGGCCGCAACCCCTTGTGGGCTGGCACGGTTTTGGCCCGCGACTACCTGCTCGGCGCATGCCTGTTGCGGGGCTCGACCGTGCCGCTGGTCCCGCGTCGCCAAAACCGTGACAGCGCAGCGTGTGTTTCATTATGTTAGGCGCTCTTAGCGACCGGGTTTCCGTGTCAATACTTGCCGTGGACCTTGAAGATGTAGTTCGTCAGCTCGCTCGTCTGCATTGCCAGGCGGTTCAGGATGACATGCACGACGCGGAATATCGCGCGCATCACTCGATAGACGACGAGCGGCTCGCGATCGAGCAGGGACTCGAGCTTCTCGCGCTCGAGGCCCAGCACCCGCGTCGCCCCGGCCGCCCGCAACGCCGCGTAGTGGGGCCGGCCGTCCATGAATCCCAGCTCGCCGGCGAGATCGCCCTTGGTCAGAACCTGGAGGTTGACCCATTGGCCGTCAGCTTCCACCTGCCGGGCGACGGCAAGGACGCCGCTCACGATAACGTAGATGTGATTGTCGCTCGTCCCCTGCTTCACCAGAATCTCGCCGTCCGCAAGATCTCGCACCGAGACCAGATCGGCGAGCACGACGCACTGGTCCCCGGTGAGCTCCACGGCGAGCGCAGAATTGCGCACCAGCTCGAGCTTGAGCGCATCCGCCTGGGTTTGTCCTCGAGTAACGGCCGCAGCCATGGATCGCCTCCCATCCTTGCATGTCCACCACTTGCCCGATTATTCCGCGCCGCCGCGGAATGGATTTGACTTATATCAAACCGGGCCCGGAAAATTGATATATTGACCTTGCGCTGGGGAGGGATCCCGCGAGTATCCCCCGGATGAGCAGGAGAAGACCCATGACCACGATCAGGCAGCCGGATTTCATCCAGAGCATCGCCGACGCGTTCCAGTTCATCTCGTTCTACCACCCGGTGGACTTCATCAAGGCGATGGGTGAGGCCTACGAGCGGGAGCAGTCGCCCGCCGCCAAGAATGCGATCGCGCAGATCCTGATCAACTCGCGCATGTCCGCGGAGGGCCACCGGCCGGTGTGCCAGGACACCGGCATCGCCGTGGTGTTCCTCAAGATCGGGATGGATGTGCGCTGGGACGCCGGCATGAGCGTCCTCGACATGGTCAACGAAGGCGTGCGCCG
>JBGQGU010000139.1:0-7727 GCA_041497655.1 Gammaproteobacteria bacterium | reverse complement strand
GAGCCTTCCCCACGCGAATCGTCTGGACGACCTTCGCCTCGGCGATATCGATGACAGAAACATCGTCGCTGTCGCTGTTGGTCACGTAGACGTGCTTCGCGTCGGGCGCAAAGGCAATGCCGTGGGGCCCTTCGCCCACCGGGATCCGGACGTTGACCCGGTGGCTGGCCAGGTCCATCAACGCCACGGCCTTCTCCGCCCCTAGGGCGACCCAGAGACTCCTCCCGTCGGGAGATATCTTCACCTGGTTGACTCCTCGCCCGACCGGCACGGTCGCGATGACTTTCAGGGCCGCGGCATCGATCACCGACACGTCATTGGACCCGGTATTGCCGGTGTAGATCCGAGCACCGTCGCGGCTCATCGCCAATCCCAGCGGCGCCTTTCCTACCGGGATGGTGGCTTTAAGCCGCAGCGACGTCCGATCGATCACGGAAACATCGCTCGAACCGATGTTGCTCACCCAGACGAAACGCCCGTCCGGGCTCACAACGAGGTTGTGAGGAGCCTCTCCGACAGGGATGGTGGCGATCACTTCGCGAGCGATCCCGTCGATGATTTGGACGGCGTTCGTCCCGTGGCTCGCCACGAAAACGTACCGGCCCTCCGGAGTGAACATGCAGTGCATGGGGAACGCCGCCGTCCGAATCGCGGCCACCACCTCGTCGGTCAAGGTGTCGATGACCTGTACCGCGCCGGACTCCGTGTGGTTCGAGACGTAGACGAACCGGCCATCCGGGCTGCGGCAAAGGGCGTGGGGGCGCGGAAAACTGCGGAGCGTCTTGACCACCGCCTGGGTGCCGGTGTCGATCACCGACACGGTGCTGTCGTGCTCGTTAGGGATGTAGAGCCGCGTCCTCGAGGCATCTTCCGCCAGCGCCGGATAGGCGGCCCCCAAGTGGCTGACGATGGCCGCGGCCTCCGTGTCGGTGAGCTTAAGGCCGAAGAGCTTCATCTTCTCGATCGTCGTCTGCCACCCTCTGGCGGTGTGCTGAGCGGATCTGACCCGTCCGACGGGATGGCACATCACGCAACGCTCCTTCACCAGGATCTCCCCGCTCACCGCTTGGGACTTGGCCTTTTCTGCCGGCGGCCTGCCCTCGTCAGGCGACGCGGACAATCCCGGCTCGAGCCCTGCGCCCCCCCAGAGTAGCAGCACACCCAGGATCACGACGACCCGGTGGGGCTTTCTTATCCGCGCCTGTTCCCTCCTTTCCGCCAGATCCGTCCGCGCAAGCGCCGACCCCGGGGTCGACCTTGGCCGGCGCAGTGCACCGAACGGGTAGCGGCTGCTGGGCGCGCGCAACATTGCCCAGAGCCGCTTGAGGTAACTGTCACTGTCCATGTTTGTTTTTCTTACCCTCTCATGAATGATAAGAACATGGCCGTACGTTCAGGTTGATCTAGATCAAAAACCAGCGGACCGGCCTCCGGGGTGCCCCAAGCGCGGGGAGCCGGGGGGCTGCGGCTGATGGCCATAACCCGGCCCTGCTTGATGTAGGTCAAAGTATCCGGTTGCGCCCGCGCTAGCATAGCCGCAGGCGGTCATGGCGATCGCCGAAGCGGGCCGCGAAGCGCGGCCATGTAGCGGAAATTGAAGGAGACAGTCATGGCAAACATCACACGTTACGATCCGTTCAACGATCTCGACGACCTGTTCAAGGGGTTGTTCGTGCGTCCGATGCGCTTCGATCTCGACGTAGCGCCGCAGATGCGCATGAAGATCGATGTCAGCAAGACCGAGGACACCTACACGGTCAAGGCCGAGATCCCGGGCGTCAACAAGGACGACATTCAGGTCTCCATTGACGGCAACGAGGTGACGATCAGCGGCGAGATCAAGAAGGAGAGCGAGGAAAAGAAGGGCGAGGAAGTGCTGCGCAGCGAGCGTTACTACGGCAAGGTATCGCGCAGCTTCACGCTGCCGCACGACGTGGACGAGACGAAGGTGGTCGCGAAGTACGCCGATGGCGTGCTGAAGCTCACGCTCCCGATGAAGAGCAAGTCCGCGAGCAGGAAGATCACCGTCAATTGACCGGGAGGCCGGGATGATTGCAGTCAGAGTCCGCAAACCGGCCCGGATCAAGGCGGCCACCGCCACGGGCGGGCCGCGCCTCGGCGGATGCGGAGTGCGGGTGGACGAGGAGCAGCGCCGCCACCTGATCGATGCGTGCGCCTTTTTCAAGGCCGAACACTTCCGCACGGCCGAGCCGGGAAGCGTCCGCGAGCAGGACGTGCGGAAGGCGGCGGCGGATGTCGACGCGGCACTGAAAGGGCGCGGAAAGCTCAAGAAGCGGTGATGCCCCGCGGCACCGCGATCGCGCTATTCGCTGCAGTCAGCGTGGCGATTCCGGCGGCGGGTTGGGGCGCCGAATGGCCCGACCTCGAGCGTGGCCGCGCGCTCTATGAAAACCATTGCGTCGTGTGCCACACGCCCAAGATTCACCGGCGCGTGCCTCGTCTCCCCCTCAACACCGACGAACTGCGATCCATCGTGACGGACTGGGCATCCCAGCAGGGCCTGCGCTGGAGCCGCGAGGATATCGAGGACGTCGTCCACTACCTCGACCGCACGCATTACCGGCTCGAGAAATAGCGCTGCGCCGTGAATCCGGCGTTTTCCGGCGCGGCCCCGGGTTTCAAATTCGCGGCGGATGGAACGTTAATCCACCCGGCGCCGGCTGACGCTTTGCCACGGCTGAAGGCAGCAGCGCAGCCGTCGGAACGGTCGACTTAAGCCTATATTCCCGGCACTGCGCGGCGAGTGCCGTTCCAACTTGTTTTCGCCAGGTATGATCAGTTCGTCTGCCGGCTACACCAGGGTCAGCAGGATTAAATGGATCATTCACGAATAGTTGGAACGGCACTAGACTGCTAACCGATGTCTGCCGATCCCTCCATGCGCCATTATTTCGCGCCGCTGTTCGAGCCGGTTTCAGTTGCTGTCGTCGGGGCGAGCGAGCAGCCCCGCTCGGTCGGTTCGGTGCTGATCGAGAACATGCTCGCCGCGGGCTACCGCGGGCAGCTCTACGGGGTGAACCCGAAGCACCGCGAGGTGCACGGCGTGCCGTGCTTTCCGGCGATCGGGGAGGTGCCGCGGAGGGTGGACCTCGCCGTGATCGCGACGCCTGCCCCGACCGTGCCCGGGATCATCGAGCAGTGCGGCGCGGCGGGAGTGCGCGCGGCGGTCGTGATCAGCGCCGGCTTCTCCGAATCGGGGCCCGTCGGCGCGACGCTCGAGCGCGCGCTGCTCGAGAATGCGCGCCGTCACCGGTTGCGCGTGCTCGGCCCCAATTGCCTCGGCATCATGCGGCCCGACATCGGGCTCAACGCCACTTTCGCGCGCGGGCACGCGCGACCGGGATCGCTCGGCCTGATCTCGCAATCGGGCGCGGTCTGCACGGCGATGCTCGATTGGGCGGCGGCGCACGAGGTGGGCTTTTCCTGCGTGGTGTCGCTCGGAGGCTCGACCGACGTGGACTTCGGTGAACTCGTGGATTACCTCGTCAACGACCCGAAGACCGCGCACATTCTGCTCTACATCGAGGGCGTGCGCGACGCGCGGCGTTTCATGAGCGCGCTGCGCGCCGCGGCACGCGTGAAACCGGTGATCCTCATGAAAGTCGGGCGCCATCCGGCCGGCTCGCGCGCGGCGGTGTCGCATACCGGTGCGCTGGTGGGGGCCGACGACGTGTTCGAGGCGGCGGTGCGCCGGGCGGGTGTCGTGCGCGTGCGCACCATCGGGCAGCTCGTCGCCGCGGCACAGGCGCTGTCCTCGAACGTGCGGCCGCGCGGCGACCGGCTCGCGGTGATCACCAATGGCGGAGGCCCCGGCGTGATGGCGGCCGACCGTGCCAGCGATCTCGGCATCCCGCTCGCGGAGCTGTCAGGTGCGGCGGTCGAGGCGTTGAAGAAGGCGCTGCCGTCAAACTGGTCGCAGGGCAATCCCATAGACCTGATCGGTGACGCGGACGCAGAACGCTATCGGGGGGCGCTTGCGGCCTGTCTCGCCGACCCGGGCGTGGACGGCGTGCTGGTGATACTCGCGCCGCAGGCGATGACCGCGCCGCTGGAGGTGGCGCGCGCGGTGATCGAGTGCGCGAAGACGAGCGACAAACCGCTTCTCACCTGCTGGATGGGCGAACAGCAGGTCGCGAAGGCCCGGCGGCTGCTCGCGGCGCACGGTATTCCCACCTTTCGCACGCCTGACCCTGCGATTGAAATGTTTGCGCATCTCTCGGCGTTCTACCGCAACCAGAGGATGCTGCTGCAGGCACCCGGACCGCTGTCGCACCACCCCGAGCCGGACATCGCCGGCGCGCGGCTCATGATCGAAAGCGCGCTCGCGGAACACCGCACGGTGCTCTCCGAGATGGAGTCCAAGGCAGTGCTCGCCGCGTTCCACGTGCCGATCGTGAAGGCGGTGCGCGTGCATTCGGCCAACGAGGCTGTGCTCGTTGCCGAGGAGACGGGATTTCCGGTGGTGATGAAGATCGATTCGCCCGACATCACGCACAAATCCGACGTCGGAGGGGTGCGGCTCGGCATCGCGAGCGCTCAGGACGCGCAGGACGCGTACCGCGAGATCACCGAGGGCCTGAAACGGCTGCGGCCGGATGCGCGCTTGAGCGGCGTCATCGTCGAGCCCATGGTGGCGCGTCCGAATGGCCGCGAACTGATGGTCGGCGTCGTGCACGACTCGGTCTTCGGCCCGGCGATCACTTTCGGCACCGGCGGCACCGCGGTCGAGGTGCACGCCGACCGCGCGGTCGCCCTGCCGCCGCTGAACGGCATGCTGATCGAGGAGTTGATCCGCGGCACCCGCGCGAGCCGGCTGCTCGGCGAGTTCCGCCAGATGCCGGCCGTGAGCCGTGACGCGCTCGAGATGGTGCTCCTGCGCGTCTCGGAGATGGTGTGCGAGCTGCCCGCGATCCGCGAAATGGACGTCAATCCCCTGCTGGCGGACGAATCGGGGGCGATCGCGCTCGACGCGCGCATCGTGGTCGGCCTTCCGCGCACGGCCCTGCCACGCTATGGACACATGGCCATTCACCCGTATCCTGCGCACCTCGTGTCGGAGTGGACGGCGCCAAACGGCAGGCGCGTCACGGTACGCCCGATCCGTCCGGAAGACGCCGAAATCGAGCGGCAGTTCGTGAAACAGCTGTCGCCCGAAGCGAAGTATTTCCGCTTCATGAACACGATCCGGGAACTCGCGCCGCAGATGCTGGCGCTCTTCACGCAGATCGACTACGACCGCGAGATGGCGCTGATTGCGGTGGCGACGAAGGACGGGCACGAAGAGGAGGTCGGCGTGACGCGCTACGTCACGAACCCCGACGGCTCGTCCTGCGAATTCGCGATCGTCGTGCACGATGAATGGCAGATGCACGGCCTCGGTCGCCACCTGTTGACGCAGTTGATCGAGGTCGCGCGTTCGAGAGGGCTTGCGATGATGAGCGGCGACATCCTTACGGCCAATCAGCCGATGCTCGCGCTGGCTGCAAGCCTCGGTTTCGCGATCGGCGATGTCCCCGGCGAAGCGGGGCTCAGGCGCGCGACGCTCGCGCTCGAGCGGCTCTGAGCGGACGCGATGATGCAGCACGAAGCGGTTGGCGGGCACCTCGTCGCGTCGGTCGGACGCGGTCGCGGCGTCACGGTGCTGCGCGCCTTCGGAATCTAGCCGCGACAGCCATTACCGAGGTGGACCATGGAAACGTTCGGTTTCGACGTGTTCTCGCCCAAAGAGATCGCCGGGCGCGTCAACGACTTCTGCGTCGTCAAAGCGCGCATGCCGCTGCTTACCATGTGGATGCTCGGCATGCTCGCGGGCGCCTTCATCGGCCTGGGCTCGCTCTACTTCACGCTGGTGGTGAGCGACCCGTCGCTCGGATTCGCCGCCGCCCGCGTGACCGGCGGCGCGGTCTTCTCGCTGGGACTGCTCCTCGTGGTGGTGGCGGGCGCGGAGCTCTTCACCGGCAACAACTTCCTCGCCATGGCCTGGGCCGACGGCTGTGTGAGCTGGCACGAGGTCTTGCGCAACTGGGTTGTCGTGTGCGCGGCCAATTTCGTCGGCGCGGCCGGGCTGGCGCTGTTGGTCTACCTCTCGGGCCACTGGGAGATGAACGGCGGCGCGGTGGGCGCGACCTACCTGAAGATCGCCGCGGCCAAGGCCGCGCTCCCGGCGTGGCGCGCGTTCTTCCTCGGGATGCTGTGCAACATCCTGGTGTGCATGGCGGTGTGGATGGCGCTTGCCGGGCGCAGCGTCGTGGACAAGTTCGTCGCCATCCTGTTCCCGATCTCCGCCTTCGTCGCCGCCGGCTTCGAACATTCGATCGCCAACATGTACTTCTTCCCGCTGGCGCTGTTGCTGAAGTGGCACGGTCTGGCGCTGCCGCCCGGCGGCGACGCCATCACTGTATCCGCCATGCTGGGCAACCTCGGTCCGGTGATCGCCGGCAACATCGTCGGCGGGAGCGTCCTGGTGGCGCTGGTCTACTGGGTGATCTACCTGCGCGGCCGGGCGCCGGGCGCGGCGGGCGCGGGATCAGAGTAACTTTTCCATGAGGCAGCAGGGGAATCCGATAGACGACGGCGGAAACGTTACTCTGACCCCATCAGGAGAATCCTCCGTCGGCCTGTCGAACGAGGAGGCGAAGCGGCGGCTGGCCGCCGAGGGGAGAAACACGCTGCCGGGCGCCGGCCAGCGCAGTGCGCTCGCCATCGCGCTCGAAGTCTTGCGCGAGCCGATGTTCCTGCTGCTCGTCGCCGGCGCCCTGATCTACCTCGTGCTCGGCGACGTGCGGGAAGCCGCGGTCCTCGGCGCTTCGATCGTGGTGGTCATGGCGATCACCGTGGTGCAGGAGCGCAAGTCCGAACGCGCGCTCGAGGCGTTGCGCGACCTGTCCAGCCCGCGCGCGCTGGTGGTCCGCGACGGCGCGCCGCTGCGCATCGCGGGCTCAGATGTCGTGCGCGGCGACCTGATGATCCTCGCCGAGGGCGATCGCGTGCCGGCAGACGCGCGGCTGGCGGTGGCGAACGACCTGATGGTCGACGAATCGCTGCTGACCGGCGAGTCGCTGCCGGTGGAGAAGCGGCCCGGCATGCCGGTTTTTTCGGGCACGCTGGTGGTGAAAGGGCAGGGACGCGCGGAAGTGGCGGCGACCGGCGCGCGCACCGAGTTCGGCCGCATTGGCGCTTCGCTCGCCACGCTCGACATCGAGAAAACCCCGCTGCAGCGCGACACCGCGCGCATCGTGAAGGCGGTCGCCGCCTTCGCCGTGATACTGAGCGTCGTGCTCGCCGCATATTATGTCGCGACGCGCGGGGACTGGCTGGCGGGCATCCTCGCCGGCATCACCCTCGCGATGGCCATTCTGCCCGAGGAATTCCCGGTGGTACTCACCGTGTTCCTCGCGCTCGGCGCCTGGCGCATCGCGCGCCACGGCGTGCTCACGCGCCGCATGCCCGCCATCGAGACGCTCGGCTCGGCCACGGTGCTGTGCGTGGACAAGACCGGCACGCTCACCGAGAACCGCATGGCCGTGGTGGCCACGATCGCGGCGGGAGGGGACGCTGCGCGCACGCTCGAGGCCGCCGCACTCGCCTGCGAGCTCGAACCGTTCGATCCCATGGAGCGGGCCATACTCTCCGCCGCCGGCGAACGCGCGGACGGGATGCGCCGCGCCTGGACGCTCGATCGGGATTACCCGATGACGGGCGAATTC
>JBGQGU010000138.1:0-7785 GCA_041497655.1 Gammaproteobacteria bacterium | reverse complement strand
GTGTGGGCGATCGCCGCCTGCTGCGGCGGACTCGCGGCCGTCGCAGCGGCGCAAACCTATCCAACGAAGCCGATCCGCGTCATCGTGCCATTTCCGCCGGCCGGAGCCGCCGATCTGCTGATCCGTACCATCGGGCAAAAACTCGGTGAAACGTGGGGCAAGCAGCTGCTCGTCGACAACCGGCCGGGTGCCGGCGGCAATCTCGGGCTCGAGCTGGCCGCGAAATCGCCGCCCGACGGCTACACCGCCGTAATGGCCGCGGTCACCACCAACGCGATCGGCATGAGCACCTACACCAAGCTCGGCTACAACCTGGAAAAGGACCTTGCACCGGTGACGCTGGTGGGCAATGTGCCGCACATCCTCGTGTCGCATCCGACGCTGCCGGTGAAAAACGTGAAGGAACTGATCGCGCTCGGCAAATCCCGCCCGGGCGAGATCGTCTTCGCGTCACAGGGGAACGGCACCCTCTCGCACCTCGAGCAGGAAATGCTGAAGCAGATGGGCGGCTTCACGGCGCTGCACGTGCCGTACAAAGGCAGCGCGCCCGGCATTGCCGACCTGATTCCCGGCAACGTGCAGCTCTTTTTCGACAGCATCCCCTCCGCGCTGCCGCACGTGAAATCCGGCCGGATCCGCGCGCTGGGCGTGGCCTCGAGCAAACGCTCTCCCGCGCTGCCGGACATTCCGTGTATCAGCGAGTCGCTGAAAGGCTTCGAGGCCGATTCATGGTTCGGGATCATGATGCCGGCCGGCACGCCGCGCGACATCATCGTCAAGCTCGACAGCGAGGTGCAGAAGGCGCTGGCCACGCAGGAGGTGAGAGACCGCCTGCTCGCGGTCGGCGGCTTCGTGCAGGCCGGCGGACCGGAGCAGCTCGCCGAGCGCATCCGCGCCGACATCGCCAAGTGGGGCAAGGTCGCGCGCGCCGCGAACGTGAGAATCGAGTGATGCGCGAAGCCCATCAGGACGCGGTCGCCCGCGTCAGCGAGGAGCGCCTGTGGCGCCGCCACATGGAAATGGCGAGAATCGGCGCGATCCCCGGCAATGGCGTCAACCGCGCCGCGCTGTCGCAAGAGGACATCGCCGCGCGCAAGGTGCTGATCGGCTGGGCACGCCATCGCAATTTCGAGGTGGGCGTGGACGCCATCGGCAATCTGTTCGTGCGCCGGCCAGGCCACGATGCGGCGGCCGCCCCAGTGATGACCGGCAGCCACATGGACAGCCAGCCGCGCGGGGGGCGTTTCGACGGCATCTACGGCGTGCTCGCCGGGCTGGAGGCGCTGGAAGCAATAGAGGAGGCGGGCGTGAAAACCAGGCGCCCGATCGAGCTCGTCGCCTGGACCAACGAGGAAGGCGGGCGCTTCCCGCCGTGCACGATGGGCTCGGCGGTGCACACCGGCGCGCGCAAGCTGGAGGACTTCCTCGACGTCAAGGACAACGAAGGCGTCAAGCTGCGAGACGCGCTCGCGCAGACGCTTGCCGCGACGCCCGACCTGGCGCAGCGGCCGCTGAAGGCGCCGGCCGCCGCCTACATCGAGGCGCATATCGAGCAGGGTCCGCTGCTGGAAAACGCGGGCAAGACCATCGGCGTCGTCACCGGCATCCAGGGCCTGCTCTGGTTCAACATCGAGGTCTTCGGCAAGACCGACCACGCCGGCACGACGCCGCTTGCGCTGCGGCAAGACGCGCTACGCGATGCCGTCAACATCATCCACGCGCTCCATGAGTTGACGCACGACGCGACCGACACCGTGCGTTTCACCGTCGGGCGCATGCTGGTGACGCCCAATTCGACTAACTCGGTGGCGAGCCACGTGCTGTTTTCCGTTGACGTGCGGCATCCGGACCCGGTGACCCTAGACCGTCTCGGCAAAGCCGTGGGGCCTGCGGCGAAGAAAGCGGCGAAACAATGCACGATCAAGGTCACGCCCACGCTGCACGACGCCCCCTGCGTGTTCGACCCGGGCGTGGTCGATGCCGTCGAGCGCGCGGCGAACGAGCTGAAGCTGCGAAGCATGCGTCTGCCCTCGGGAGCAAGCCACGACGCGATGTACCTGGCGCGCATCTGCCCCACTGGGATGATCTTCGTGCCATGCGAGAAGGGCGTGTCCCACAACGAGGCAGAGAACGCGAAGTCCGCCGACCTCGCCGCCGGCGCGCGCGTGCTCACCGCCGCGCTGCTGGAGCTTGCGAACAAGGACGAATAGACAGGACTCAGGAATCTCTGCGCAAGTTGGCGTGCAGAGATTCCTTAATCCTGTCCATTTCTTGTCTTGAGGAGCAACGTGGCCTTCGATCTCATCCTGCGGAATGCGCGTCTGGCGGATGGCGATGCGGCGCGGGCAAACGTCGATATCGCGATCGCGGATGGACGAATCGCCGCCATCGCGCCTCGCATCGCCAGCAACGGCGAAAATATCGATGCCGGCGGGCGTCTCGTATCGCCGGGGCTGGTGGAGAGTCATTTCCACCTCGACAAGGCGCGCATCCTCGACCGCTGCGCGCCGCCCAAAGACCGGCGCGCGACCGATCACATGAAGCGGACCTCGGCGATCAAGCACACCTTCACCGAAGAGGACGTCTATGCGCGCGCCAGCGCCACGCTCGAGCAGTGCCTGCTGAACGGCGTCACCCACATGCGGACCCACGTCGAGGTCGACCCCAACGTCGGCCTGCGCGGTTATACGGCGATCGAGCGCCTGGCCAGGGATTACGCATGGGGGATCGACCTGCAGCTGTGCGTCTTCCTGCAGGAAGGCTGGACCAACGTCCCGGGCGCCGAGGCGAATGTGGTGGCGGCCCTGAAACGCGGCGCGCCGGTGGTCGGCGGCGCCCCGCGCTACGACACCAATGGCCCCGGCCAGATCGACCGCATATTCGCGCTCGCGAGGGAGTTCAACGTGGACGTCGACATCCACCTGGACGGCGGCTATACCACCCACGACATGGACATCTTCCAGGTCTGCGACCTCACCGACCGTCTCGGCTGGGGCGGGCGCGTGGCGATCGGCCATGGCAACAAGTATTCGTGCCTGCCGCTGGAGGAGCTGGATGCGCTGGGCCGGCGGATGGCGGATTCCGGCGTCGCGTTGGCGGTGCTGCCGGCGACCGACCTCTTCAATGCCGGCCGCCACCTGGATCACAGCGTCATCCGCGGCGTGGCGGACGCGAACGCGCTGATCGCACAGGGCGCGAACTGCTCCATCTCGACCAACAACGTGATGAATCCGTTCACGCCCTACGGCGACTGCTCGCTGGTGCGGATCGCGAACCTCTACGCCAACGTCGTGCAGCGCGGCTCGGAGGCTGACCTCTCCGACTGCTTCGCCATGCTGACCGATCGCCCGGCGCGGATCCTCCGCCGGGAGGATTACGGCATCGCCGTGGGCAATCCAGCCGATCTCGTCGTGTGGAATGCAAAAACGCCGGCCGAGGTCATTGCGACCGTGGCGCAGCCCATGATGGGCCTCAAGCGCGGCCGGCGCCTTTTCACGCGCGAGATCGCGAAGCTGCTCCGGCCCTGACGCTGAGCTGCTCGTAAACGAATAGGGTTAAGACCCCAACAAACGCGTCTGGGCTTTTGACTGCCGAAGTCGTGCACCCAAGAGCGTTCGTTTAAACCACTCTTGACGTTGTCCTGGCGTCCTTGGCGGTGAAGCTTTGAGCAGCGCCGCTTCGCGGTAAACTCATCACCCATCACTCATCACCCATCACCGAAAAAAGAGGAACACAGCATGCCCGCCGCAAACTACCTGCCCGAGGTCCTGGAGACGACTGAAGCGGAGCGCCTCGCAACCGGCTTCATCTTCACCGAAGGCCCGCTCTGGCACCCGGACGGTTACTGGTACTTCGTGGACCTCCGCCGGAACAGGCTGCACCGGATGACGCCCGGGCGGGCGCCGGAGTTATTCAAGGAAACCGCCGGGGGCAACGGCACGACCTTCGACCTGCAGGGGCGACTGGTCATATGCGAGGGCGACGCCCGCCGCCTCTCGCGCATCGGCCCCGATGGCAAGCTCGAGCCGGTGGTAGACCGTTACCAGGGCGGTCGCTTCAACCGCCCGAATGACGTGGTGTGCCGCTCGGACGGCAGCCTCTACTTCACCGACCCGGACAAGCGCGTCCCCTACTCCAAGCGGGAGATACCCGGTCCCGCCGGCATCGACAATCTCTGGGACGGCGCGTGCGTGTATCGCGTATTGTCCGATGGCGCCATCAGCGCGCTGGCGCCCTGCGAATATCCCAACGGTCTGGCGTTCTCACCAGATGAACGGACACTTTACGTCGCGAACACCCGCTCTTCGAAATACATCCACGCAATCGAGCTCGACGCGGCCGGCAACATGGCGCGGCGGCGCATCTTCGCCGACATGAATGATGGCACGCTGCCCGGCATACCCGACGGATTGAAGGTGGACTCCCAGGGCCGCATCTTCTGCACCGGCCCAGGCGGAATCTGGGTATTCACCCCCGCCGGAAAGCGCGTCGGGATCATCAAGTTCCCCGAACAATCGGTGAACTTCGCGTTCGGCGGCCCCGACCTGAAGACGCTTTTTTGCTGCGCGTACACTTCCGTCTACACCCTGCGGGTCAAGGTGCCGGGCAATCCGCATCCGTGGTACAAGCTTCGGGCGCGGTAGCGTTGCGCCCGCGAGGGATGAGGGATAAGACAAGCACCAAATGCTAAGCACTAAATTACAAACAAGCACCAAATCTCAAGCACTAAGCACCAAACGTTTGGAGTTTGGAATTTGAGTTTTGTTTGGGATTTGGAGTTTGGGATTTGGAGCTTGAGATTTATGAGGGATGAGGGATGCGCCTCCCGAGCGCCGGAGTGAATCCGTAACCTGCATCTCATCACCCAATCCCCCCTGCCCCCCTTTGTCAAAGGGGGAGACACAATCCCCCCTACCCCCCTTTGCCAAAGGGGGGAGACATGCATATGTCGGGGGGATTTCGTCAGTCATCGCTGAACAGCGATGGCGCATGCGTAGCCACCGCGCCACGCCGCACCTGAGCATCTGCTTTGCTCAATGCCGCCACGCGCACGCCAAGCAGCCGGATGCGCCGCTCGAGCGGTACGCGCTTCAGGCACTCGCCGGCGGCGCGGCGTATCGCGGTGGCATCCCCGGTCGGCTCGTCGAGCGTGCGGTCGCGGGTCACAGTCTTGAAGTTGTCGTAGCGCAGCTTCAAGCCGATCGTTTTTCCCAGGTAGCCCTTGCGCGCCAGGTCGGCGGCGACCCGCACGCACAGGTCAGTAAAGACGCGCGAGAGTCTTTCCTTGTCGCGCACCGGGTGCAGGTCCTCCTCAAACGTCGTCTCGCGGCTGATGGATTTCGGCTCGCTGCGGGTGACCACCGGCCGCTCATCGCGTCCGTGCGCGGCCTCAAGCATCCATGCGCCATAGTGCTTGCCGAAGCGCTCGATCAGCAGCGCGGGATCGGCCTGCGCAAGTTCCCCGATGGTGCGGATTCCAAGCGCCTCGAGCCGCGCGGCCGCCTTGGGGCCGATGCCGTTAATTTTGCGCGCCGGCAGCGGCCAGATGCGCGCGGGGATGTCGGCTGAGGTGAGAACCGTCAGCCCGCCGGGCTTCTCGAGCTCGGAGGCGATCTTCGAGAGCAGCTTGTTCGGCGTGATGCCGACCGAGCACGACAAGCCGGTCGCCTCACGCACCGCGCGCTGGATGTCGATCGCGACAACTCGCGCGCGGGCCCAGGGATCGGGCGCGCCATCGGCTGCGCTCGATTCCACGAGGCGCGTGAGGTCGATGTAGATCTCGTCGATGCCGCGGTCTTCGATCTCAGGAGCCATCGTGCGCACCGCATCCTTGAACATCCGGGAGTAGCGCCGGTATTCGTCGAAATCCGCGGGCAGCAGCAGCGCATCCGGCGCGAGCTTCGCCGCCTTCATCAGCCCCATGCCTGAATGAAGGCCGAAAGCTCGCGCTTCATAGGTGGCGGTGGTGATGACGCCCCGGCCGCTATACTCGCGTAGCGTCGGTATCGCTGTTCCCTCCGAACCGCGCCGCCGGCCGCCGATCACCATCGGCCGGCCACGCAGCTGCGGAAAGCGCAACAACTCCACCGACGCGTAGAACGCGTCCATGTCGAGGTGGGCGATGAACTTCATTGATCTAGGACAAACCCTCTTCCGCCCTGCTCAATCTATAGTGGTAAGTCGCTATTGAAGCACAAGGAGCCACCATGAAATACGAGGACCCCGCATGCGCGTATTGTCCGCCAACGGTCAGGGCCTGCCGCCAGGGTGAGGAGGCGGAGCGCGGCCCGGGGTTCTGCCCGACCCGGGTCGACCCTGAAAGCCAGGCTGCCGCGCTCGCGCGCTACGACGACCCGGAGATACGCAGGATCTCGCGGGAGTCGGCGCTGGTTGAATCAGAAGGTTACTGCAAATGGACGCGGGTCGAGGAAATCGTGCAGTTCGCCAAGCGCATGGGCTTCCGCAGGATCGGCATCGCCAATTGCATCAGCTTCGTCGACCATGCGTACGTGTTGAGCGGCATCCTGGAAAGCCACGGCTTCGAGGTGGTGTCGGCCGCCTGCAAGACCGGCAGCATTCCGAAGGAGGACCTGGGCATCGCCGACCACGAGAAAGTCCGCCCCGGGCAGTTCGAGGCCCTCTGCAATCCGGTGTGCCAGGCCGAGCTGCTGAACCAGCACGGCTGCGAGCTCAACATCGTGCTGGGATTGTGCATCGGTCACGACAGCCTGTTCTTCAGGCACGCGAAAGGGCTGACGACGGTGCTGGTCGCCAAGGACCGCGTCCTCGGCCACAATCCGGTGGCCGCGCTGCAGCTTGCGGACACCTACTACAGCCGCGTGTGGGGGCCCCACAAGCCGGCACAGCCACCGAAACTTCCGGTGCCAGGACGACGCAGCGCCAAGGCGTGACAGCGAGGAGACGGGGTCAGGCCCCTTCCGCGATGCCCTTCTGCGGCGGCTTGCCAGCGCCGGGGAGGCAGGACTACATTGAATACCCCACGGTGCCACGGAGGAGACCATGGCCAGGAACATACCAGCATGGCTGGTGCCGATCGCGATTGCGTCGCTGGTTGCGGGTTGCACGACAACGGGTGATGCGCTGCGGCCGGCGCATTCCGTCGAAGGAGTCCGGAAGGTCGTCGATAGCCTCGGCGCCGAGGTCAGGAAGCGCACGGCGGCCGATCCCTTCCGCAACCTGCCCGTGGTCGTGCACACCACCACGGCAGCGAACAGTGGCATCGAGCCGATCATCGCAGAGCTCCTGCGCACACGGCTGGTCGAGGGCGGCGTAGCGGTCGAGGCGGTTTGTGCGACGCGCTGCATGGAGATCTCCCTGCAGGAGTTTGCCATCGACGACGCGAAAACCTCGGGCCTGACGCCCGGTCAGCTGGTGACCGTTGTCGGCTCGAGTATTCCCCTAGTCGGAGGGCTGATCCGCACGATCGGCGAGCAGGAGCGCGAACAGGAGCGTGCCGCCAGCCGCGCCACCGGCGTCTTCGTGACGTTTGCCGCGCGTGATGGCAACCGCTACACCGCGCGCGCCCACGTCGTGGCCATCATTTCAGCGGGGAATGTCGCGCTCGAGCGGCAGTAACAATCCACGTGAGAGCGTGAGCGCGCGAGAGCGGGAGGGGGAAAGAATTCCATCTCCCGACTTCCCGATCTCCCGATTTCACGGATTTTCCGGCCGTCAGTCGTCAGTCGTCACCAATTCAAGTCGGGATTCCCAGCAGCTTCGCCGCGGTCTCGCCGAGCATCGCCCTGCGCTCCTTGTCGCTGAAGC
>JBGQGU010000137.1:0-7800 GCA_041497655.1 Gammaproteobacteria bacterium | reverse complement strand
GCCCAAAGCGTATGGGACAGGCTTTCTGGCCGCCTCATCAATGTGACCCCGTCATCGGTGCGTCGCGCGCGAACGTCCACACTCCGGGCTTGTGGTCTATCAGGCCAGAAAGCCTCATATCTCCGCGATCTTTCGAGAAAAGTCCTCGATGGCACGCTCGATCCGGGGAGCTGGAACGCGCTCGATGACGAAGCGTTGATCCTGGAAATGACGCAGGTCAGGGGCATCGGGCGCTGGACGGCGGAGATGTTTCTGATGTTTCACCTCGCCCGCCCCGACGTGCTGCCGCTTGCCGACCTCGGGCTGCAGCGCGCGATGCGGCTGCATTACAACCGCGGCCGCGCCCTGTCCGACGCGCGCATGCAGAAGATCGGCGCCGTGTGGGTCCCGTGGCGCTCCGTCGCGACCTGGTATCTTTGGCGCTCCCTCGATCCCATCCCCGTCGAATACTGACGAAAAGCGTGATGCGTGATTGGTGATTCGTGATTCGACTAGGCTTCGCTGCTTTCGACGCGGTTCTGCAGCGATTTCCTGAATCACGCTTCTGGCCGTAAAACGCCGTCCATCAGTCGCAACACACGGTCGGCGCGCCGCGCGATCTCGGGGTCGTGCGTGACGATTACGAGGCTCGTCCCGCCGCTGCGATTCAATTCGAGCATCAGCTCGAATACCGCTTCCGCCGTGTGCCGGTCGAGATTGCCGGTAGGCTCGTCCGCGAGCACGCAGGCGGGCCGGGTCACCAGCGCCCGCGCCAGCGCGGCGCGCTGGCGCTCGCCGCCCGAAAGCTCCCCGGGGCGATGCGCCAGGCGGTGCTCGAGGCCGACTTGCCGCAGCATGCGAGCCGCCTCGCCGCAAGCCGCGCTTTTTTCCATGCGCCGGACGAGCAGCGGCATCGCCACGTTTTCCAGCGCCGAGAACTCCGGCAACAAGTGGTGAAACTGGTAGACGAAGCCAAGCGCGCGGTTGCGCGTGATGCCGCGCTCGGCTTCGCTCTGGCGGCTGAGATCCTGGCCCAGCACCCGCACTTCGCCCTGCGTCGCGTCGTCCAGTCCGCCGAGCAAATGGAGCAGCGTGCTCTTACCCGAGCCCGAGGCGCCGACGATGGCGATGCGCTCGCCGGCGGCGACGGCGAGGTCCACCCCCAGCAGCACCGGCACCTCGACCTTGCCTTGATGGAAGGTCTTGCTCAGGCCGCGGCACGAAATCACCGGCCCACCGGCTGCGCCGGAGTGATGAGTGATGAGTGATGAGTGATGAGTGCTACTCATACCGCAAAGCTTCCGCGGGGTTGACCTTCGCCGCCCGCCAGCTCGGGTAAATCGTGGCGAGCAGGCAGACCGCGAACGAGAACAATGCGGTCAGCACGACATCCGGTCTTTGCACTTCCGACGGCACGTCGGAGATCAGGTACACGTCCTTGGCGAAGAACTTGAAGCCGAACAGGCTTTCGATGAACGGCACGACGGTCTCGACATTGAGCGCGAGCGAAATACCGCCGATCAGCCCGAGACCGGTGCCGACGATGCCGATCACCGTGCCCTGGATGATGAAGATCTTCATGATGCTCAAGGGCGCTGCGCCGAGTGTCCTCAGTATCGCGATGTCCGCCTGCTTGTCGGTCACGACCATCACCAGGCTCGAGACGATGTTGATGGCCGCCACCACGATGATCAGGAACACGACAAAGAACATCATCCGTTTCTCGATTTGCACCGCGCGCAGCAGATTGGCGTGCTGCATGGTCCAGTCGCTGGCGTAGATGTCCGGGCCCAACGTGCGCGCAAGATCACGCGCCACCTGCCTGGACTGGAACAAGTCCTTCAGCTTGAGCCGCACGCCCGACACGGCATCGCCGAAGCGGAAAATTCTTTGCGCATCCTCGAGCGCCAGCAGCGCGAGGCTTGAATCAAACTCCTGATGGTCAACTTCGAACACGCCCACCACCGTGAGCTGTCGCAGCCGCGGCAGGACGCCCGCCGGTGTCACCTGCCCCTGCGGCGCGACCAGCACCACCTTCTCACCAGGCGCCACGCCCAGCGCCCGCGCGAGATCGACGCCCAGCACGACGCCATACTCACCCGGTTTCAGGTTCTCGAGACGGCCGCTCTTCATGTGCCGGCCAATGTCGGCGACCCGGTCCTCCTGCTCCGGCAGGACGCCGCGAACGATAGCCCCGCGTACCGCCGAACCGTGGGTCAGCAGGCCCTGGGCGCTGACGAACGGCGCGGTGGCCACCACCTGCTCGTGGCGCGCGGCCTGCGTCGCCACTTCTTGCCAAGCGGCAAGCGTTCCACCCGCGCCGCTCAACTGAACGTGCGAAGCGACGCCGAGTATCCGGGTGCGGATCTCGCGCTGGAAGCCGTTCATGACGGACAGCACGGTAATCAGCACCGTCATGCCGAGCGCGATGCAGATCACGGATACGAACGAGACAAACGAAATGAAATGGCTGCGGCGCTTGGCGCGCGTGTAACGCATCCCGATGAACAACTCGTACGACAAGGGGCGGTCCTTTTCTCGTTGCGCGCACCGGGGCGCGCGTTGACCGCCGCTATTCTGACACAACGAAGGAATTTGCTGGTCTCCGATCCGACAAATTCCTTATGAAGTACTGCCGCCGGGCATTGGAATGCAAGGCGACTGGTGGGCATCGTCGCCAAGCAGGCGCTGCGGACTCCACGGCCAAACGAGGATTCGCTCATGTCCGACAGGCTGCTAAACTGCAAGCAGCGCGCCGCACCTCCCATGAACTGCCACCTGCTCGTGTCCGACCTGTTCTGGCCCGCTTCCGCCGGCAACGAGCCCTCCAGCGGACTCGCGCTTCCGGCCCTGGAAACCCTGCTTGCGCGCGGCCGGCGCGTCAGAACCGCAGGCGCCTCTCTCGAACGCTGGCTCGCCGCCGAGTACCGCGTGTCCGACGGACTGCCGCTTGCGCCGTTTTCCCTGCGCGGCGACGGCGGTGAGCCGGGCGGGGATTGCTGGATGCGCGCCGACCCCGTCCACCTCAAGCTCCACGGCGACCGGCTGATACTGGCCGACGCGTCGCGGCTTGCCGTGACACCCGGCGAAGCCCGGGACTTCGTTGCAGCCCTCAATTTGCACTTCGCCGGTGAAGGAATCTCGTTGATTGCCCCGAGCCCGCCACGCTGGTACCTGCGGACGGCGAACGCGCCGCGGCTGCGCACCACGCCAACGGCGGAGGCAGCCGGCAGAAACGTCGAGGCGCTCCTGCCCGATGGCGACGATGGCGCACGCTGGCGCGGGGTCATCAACGAGGCGCAAATGCTGCTGCACCAGCACCCTTGCAACGAAGCTCGGGAGCGACGGGGACAGCTCGCTGTCAACAGTGTCTGGTTGTGGGGCGCGGGACGCGATCACAGCCTTGCTGCTCCCTACGACACGGTGTGGACCGACCACCCGCTCGCAGCAGGCCTGGCAGCAGCCGGCGGCGTCGCTGCGCGGCCCCTGCCCGCCTCAGGTGACTCGCTCGTGGAGGCGCGTCGCGGCGGGACGCAGCTCGTGGTGCTGTCATTGCCCGCGACGGCGTACGGCGACCTTGCGGACTGGCGTGATGCTGTGGCGATGCTGGAGCGCTTGTGGATTGCTCCGCTGCTCCCAGGGCTGCGGGACGCGCCGCTCCAATCCCTCACTCTGCATGGACTGGGCCCCGATTACGGCTACACCTCAAGCCTGACCGGGCACGACCGCCTGCGCTTCTGGCGGGTCAGGCGCCCGCTGCACGCTTATGCCGCCTCGACGTAGCAAGATCAAGAAATAGACAGGATTAACAGGATTAACATGATTCAACCCCGCAATTCTTTTCGGATTTGTTGTTGATGTAATCCTGTAAATCTTGTAAATCCTGTCCATTCTCGTCTTTGGGTTTGACGCATGAGCCCTCCCGTCATCGCGATCCGTCCGGCGCCGCCCGATGCGATCGAACGCCTAGTGAGCGAAGGAGTGCAACCCCTGCTCGCGCGCATCTTTGCCGCGCGTGGCGTCACCTCGGCGCGCAACCTCGCATCCGATTTCGAGCAGCTCGCGGTCCCCGACTCCATGCTCAACCTGCGGGCAATGGCAGGACTGCTGGCAAACGCCATCGCCTCGCACAGGAAACTGCTCATCGTCGCCGACTACGATGCCGACGGCGCGACTGCGTGCGCGGTCGGGATGCGCGCGCTGCGCGCTTTCGGCGCCGCCGTCGGCTACCTGGTGCCAAACCGGTTCGAATACGGCTACGGCCTCTCCCCTGAAATCGTCCGCCTCGCCCATGCGCAATCCCGTCCCGACATCCTGATCACGGTGGACAACGGCATCGCGAGCTTTGAGGGCGTCGCCGAAGCCAACCGCCTCGGGATGGAGGTGCTGATCACCGACCACCATCTGCCGGCGGAGCGGCTGCCTGAGGCGGCGTGCATCATCAATCCCAACCAGGCCGGCTGCACGTTTCCGAGCAAGCATCTCGCCGGCGTCGGCGTGATGTTCTACCTGATGCTCGCGCTGCGTGCGGAGCTGCGCGAGCGCGGCGCCTTAAATCCCCCCCACCCCCCTTTGTCAAAGGGGGGAGACGCGAATGCATCGGGGGGATTTTCGAAGGGGGACGACACGATTTCCCCCAACCCCCCTTTGGCAAAGGGGGGTGCGCGAAGCGCGGGGGGATTTGAGCCGAATCTCGCTGACCTCCTCCCCCTCGTCGCTCTGGGCACCGTCGCGGACGTAGTCGCGCTCGACCACAACAACCGCATCCTCGTGCAGCAAGGCCTGAACCGCATCCGCGCCGGGCGCATGCAGCCCGGCATCGCTGCGATGTTCCAGGTCGCGGGGCGCGACCCGCTCCGCGCTACCGCGCGCGACCTGGGTTTCACGGTGGCGCCTCGGCTCAACGCGGCAGGCCGGCTCACCGACATGGCGCTCGGCATCGAATGCCTCATCACCGATGACGCGGAGCGCGCGCGTGCCATTGCCATCGACCTCGACCACCTCAACCGGGAACGGCGCGCGATCCAATCCAACATGCACGACGAGGCAATGGCTGCGGTAGAGGGGCGGCAAGTCGAAGACAGTTGCACGCTGAGCCTGTTCGATCCCGCTTGGCATCAGGGTGTCGTCGGCATCGTGGCCGGTCGCATCAAGGACCGCTTTCACCGTCCGGCCATCGCGTTCGCGCGCGGCAACCCGGGCGAGATCCGGGGCTCGGGCCGCTCGATCCCGGGCCTCCATCTTCGCGACGCGCTCGACCGGGTGGCGGTGCTGCACCCCGGCCTGATACTCAAGTTTGGCGGTCATGCCGCCGCCGCCGGGCTCACGCTGCGCGAGTCCGATTTCGAGCGTTTCCGCGAGGCATTCGAGGAAGCCGCGCAGTCGCTGCTCACGCCCGCCGACCTCGAGCGCGTGATCGAAACCGACGGCACGCTCGCGCCCGGGGAGCTCACTCCGGACGCCGTCGCCCTGCTGTCGGCACCGGTATGGGGACATGGATTTCCCGCGCCGCGCTTCTGCGACGAGTTCGAGGTCACGGCGCAACGCGTGGTGGCGGAAAAGCACCTCAGGCTCATGCTCTCGCATCGCGGACAGCGCATCGAGGCCATACGCTTCAACTTCCTGGAAACCGCCCCGCGCCGAATCCGGGCTGTCTACCAGCCCGCGCTCAACGAATACAACGGCCGGACGTCGGTCCAGCTCCATATCGAGCACTGGGAAGAGGCTTAGACGGGGCCTCGTGGCCCCGTGACCCGGGATTCGACTCACCACTTATGGTGCCTGCAACGCGCAGGCGCCATCACTGTATAATTTCCATTATTCTGGACGCGTTGCGCCGGAATAATTACGCCGGTTCGAACAGACAGCACGACTGATGTTCAACCGGCGCTTCACAAGGAACGCTATGGAACCCGAGCAGATCAACGCCATCGCCAGGCGGCTCTCCGACGTCGAGGGCCGCGCCGCTGAGCTGCGGAGGTATCTTTGACTTCGAGGCCAAGCAGCGCCGCCTGACCGAAGTTACCCGTCTCGCGGAAGACCCCGCCGTGTGGAGCGACAACAAGCGCGCCCAGGAACTCGGCCGGGAACGCAAATCCCTCGAATCGCTGATCCGCACGTTCGGCCGGATCGACACCGGGCTGCGCGACGCGAAAGAACTGTTCGAGATCGCGAAGATCGAGCGTGACGACGCGACGCTCGTCGCGATCGAAGGCGATGCGCAGGGTCTCGAACAGACGGTGGCGGACATGGAATTCCGCCGCATGTTCTCCAATCCGATGGACCCCAACAGCTGCTTCCTCGACATCCAGGCAGGCTCGGGCGGCACCGAGGCGCAGGACTGGGCGCAGATGCTGGAGCGGATGTACCTGCGTTATTGCGAGCGCAAGGGATTCCGCGTCGAGCTGCTCGAGGAGTCGCCCGGCGAGGTGGCTGGCATCAAGAGCGCGGCGCTCAAGGTAAACGGCGATTACGCCTACGGCCATTTGCGCACCGAGACCGGCGTGCACCGGCTGGTGCGGAAATCGCCGTTCGACGCCAACGCCCGGCGCCATACCTCGTTTGCCAGCGTCTTCGTCTACCCCGTGGTGGACGAAACCATCGACGTCACCATCAACCCGGCCGACCTGCGCGTAGACACCTTCCGCGCCTCGGGCGCTGGCGGCCAGCACGTCAACAAGACCGACTCGGCGATCCGCATCACGCACCTGCCAACCAACATCGTGGTGCAATGCCAGAATGACCGCTCTCAGCACCGCAACCGGGCGGAAGCAATGGCGATGCTCAAGTCGAAACTCTACGAGCTCGAGGTGAGGAAGCGCCAGGAGGAGAAGCAGGTGCTGGAGGACACCAAGACCGACATCGGCTGGGGACACCAGATCCGCTCTTACGTGCTCGACCAGTCGCGCATCAAGGACCTGCGCACCAATATCGAGATCGGCAACACCCAGGCGGTGCTGGATGGAGATCTCGACGATTTCATCGAGGCGAGCCTGAAACAGGGAGTCCGGTAATGAGCGTCGTGACAATGCCCGACGACGCTCATCCCTCACCCCCGCCCCTCTCCCGAGGGGAGAGGGGAGATTCGAGGTGCGGTTGCCTTTTCAGGCAATTGCACGAGGAACGGTGATGGACGAAGACAACAAGCTGGTGGAGGAACGCCGCGCCAAGCTGAAGGCGCTGCGCGAGCAGGGGTTCGCCTACCCCAATGATTTCGGGCGCGAACACCTCGCCGCCGATCTCCAATCTCGTTACAGCAAGCTCGATCACTCCACGCTTGAAGCGAGCCCGATGAAGGTGAAGATCGCCGGCCGCATCGTGCTGAAGCGCGTGATGGGAAGAGCCAGCTTCGCCACGATCCGTGACGCCAGCGGGACGATCCAGATCTTCGTCTCCGACAGCGACTCCGGAGAAGCCGCGCACGCCGGCTTCAAGCACTCCGACATCGGCGACATCATCGGCGTCGAGGGGGAGCTGTTCCGCACCCGGACCGGCGAGCTCACGGTGCGGGCCCGCAAACTCCGGCTGCTCGCCAAGTCGCTGCGCCCGCTGCCGGAGAAATACCACGGACTGACCGACCCGGAGCTCAAGTACCGCCAGCGCTACGTCGACCTCATCGTCAACGAGGACACCCGGCGCCTCTTCCTGCTGCGCTCGCGCATCGTGCACGCCATCCGCGAGTTCCTGCTCGGCGAGCAGTTCCTGGAAGTCGAAACGCCGATGATGCAGCCGATTCCGGGCGGCGCCGCCGCGCGCCCGTTCACGACGCACCACAATGCGCTCGATCTCGACCTCTATCTCCGCATCGCCCCCGAACTCTAT
>JBGQGU010000136.1:0-7809 GCA_041497655.1 Gammaproteobacteria bacterium | reverse complement strand
GTCGAAAGGCATGCCGAGACCGGCTTCGAACCAATCCTCGACCGCGGTGTTCACGAAATCGAAAACGTGCGGAAAGTAGAGAACGCCGGCCGGATCGCAATGCGCGAAACGGATCTTCTGCGCCACGGCAAAGCTCTTGTTCATCCCTCCGTCCCTTTCCAACCCGCCAGTCTGGCCCGGCTTCACGACCGCTCCTACATCAGCAGCAGCAGCCCGCCGACGATGCCGCAGTTGGAGTAGATGAAGGACACGTGCAGGTGGCGGCGCAGGGGGTCCTCGACGCGCCAATACTGGTGAAAGATCGCCGTGGCGAGGACCGTAAACACGATCAGGATCAGCGCGCCGAGGGCACGGTGCCAGTCGAGCGCAACCAGGAGGCCGCCCGCGAACTGCATGGCAAAGCCCGCGATCAGCGCGGGCTTTGCATAGGGCACGCCGGCCGCCAACATCCGGTCCAGGTGCTGGCGAAACTTGCTGCTGACGTTCACGAGCCCGGTTCCGAGAAACAGGAAAGCGATGAGCAGCTGGCCGGCAATGTGGAGCGGGGTCTGATCCTGGTACATGGACATCGTCCTCCTTCGAGCAGGCGTCACGCCGGAAATCAAACGGGCCTGGCTCGATTTAATCGGACGAAAATCGACAACAGGCCACAGATGGCACGGAGATGACAGAGAGAATTATGCCGAGTAAATTGGGTCAGTGTAAGATTTCCGTCAATTGTTCGGGCCGGGGAAAAGTTACACTGACCCATTTGTCAGACCCTGAGGTCTGAGGCAAGCGCTGGAAAGAGAAGAAATGAGTGCCGGGCTGCGCTCGCGCATCGAAGCGTTCCTGCAGGAGCACCATGTCATGAGCCTCGCGACCTCGGGGCCGGAGGGCCCCTGGTCGGCGGCGGTGTTCTACGCGAGCGACGGCCTGACGCTCTACTTCGTCTCGGCGCCGGGAAGCCGGCACAGCCGCGACATCGAGGCGAGCGGACGCGCCGCGGCGACCATTCACAGGGACGTCGGCGACTGGCGCGAAATCCGCGGGATCCAGCTGGAGGGCGAGGCGGCGCGAGTCGGCGGGACCGAGCGCGCCGCGGCGCTTGCGCGCTACGGGGGGAAATTTTCGCTGATCGCGGACCTGCCCTCGGCGCCGCGGGAAATCGCGGCCGCCCTGGCGCGCGTGGAGTGGTATCGCCTGTCGCCGCGGCGCGTCCGGCTGGTGGACAACACGCTCGGCTTCGGCCATCGCGAGGAGCTGGATCTCTAGGAGTTTGTCGGACTTACGTTCGACAAACTCCTTATGCAAAACCGCCCGCACGAAAACGGGAGTAAAAGTCGGTGAAATCCACGTTTCAAATCTGCCCGCATGCCCATCGGAGGCCCATAGGTGTGGTTTCCGCGGGTTTCGTACTAATTCCCCGGGCGGTTTTGCTGTTAGCAGCCTGTCGGACATCCAAGTCCGACAGGCTGCTAGCCGTGCAGGCTGTGATACTTCGCCATCAGCTCGTCGCGGCTCTCGCGGAAGTCGGGGTGCTCGAAGATGCAGTTTGATGGACACACCAGCTTGCACTGCGGCTCGTCCTCGGCGCCGACGCACTCGGTGCAGCGCAGCGCATCGATCACGTACGGCTGTCCGGCCTTGATCGCCTCGTTCGGGCACACCGGCACGCAGGCATCGCACAAGGTGCAGTCATCGTTGATCAACAGGGCCATGTGAATCTCCCTAGCAGCCTGTCGGATCTAACAGTCCGTACAGGCTGCTAATAGCAAAACCGGCTGATTATGCCGCCACGCGGCTTTGCAGCTGCGCGAGTTTGTCGTGGCGGAAAGCGCCCCAGATCGCCGCACCGATCGCGCCGGCGTAGATCGAATCCGGGTGGCTGACTGCCGCCAGTTTGAGTTTCTCGTTCACCATCTCCTCGCCCATGGCGGCGACGAGGCCCGAGTCGAGCGCGAGGCCACCGGTCACCAGCGCCGTGCCCTCCTTGATGCCGGTCACCTTGAGCAACTTGACGATGCGCGACGCCATGGACAGGTGGATGCCCTTGAGGATATCCGGCGTGGCGATGCCGCGCGAGACCATGTTGATGACGTCGGTTTCGGCCAGCACCGCGCAGATCGAGCTGACTTTTTCCGGGTTCTTCGAGCTTTGCGACAGGGGCCCGATTTCCTCGACCGCCACGCCGAGATAGCGCGCGATGTTTTCGAGAAACTGCCCGGAACCCGACGCGCACTGGCTCGTCATCTTGTACGAAACCACCTTGCCGCGCTCGTCGATGCGGATCGCGCGTCCGTTGAGCGCCCCGACGTCGACCACCGCGCGCGCCTGCGGATTGAGGAAAATCCCGCCGCGCGCGTGCGTAGTCATCGAATAGAAATGGCCGGTGGCGAACGCGACGTTTTCGCCCTCGCCGGTGGTCGCGACGTAATCGATATCCTCCGGCTTGAGCTTCGCTTCCTCCACCACTTCGTCGTGACCGGAGCGCGCAAGCTGCATCGGGTCGCGCCGGCGGATGCGCTCGGCGCGCCGCGCCAGCCACTCCATGCGGTCGCCGTCGCAGCGGAACAGCACGGTCTTCACGACGCCCGAGCCGACGTCGATTCCGACGGTGATCGTCATTTCGCCCTCGCCTCCGCGGTCCTGCCCTCCTCGACCACCGCGCGCCACGCAAAGGTCGCGCCACCGAGCGCGCCGGTGTAAATCGAGTCCGGATTGATGTTGAGCGTCAAATCGCCATAGTTTTCGCGGACCAGCGCCTTCAGCGCCTTCACCGCCGCTTCGTTCTTCGCCACGCCGCCGGTAAAGGTGAACTCGTTGCGAATGCCGCCGGAGCGCGCCAGTATCGACATCGCGCGGAGCACGATCGCGCGATGCAGCCCGGCCATGATGTCCTCGCGCTTGTCGCCGAGCGCCAGCCGGTCGCGCAGCTCGGCGCCGGCGAATACCGTGCACGTCGAATTGATCTTGATGGTCTTGGTCGACTTCATCGCCATCGGCCCGAGCTCGTGCAGACCCATGTTCATCTCGTCGGCGATATAACCGAGGTAGCGGCCGCAGCCCGCGGCGCAGCGGTCGTTCATCTGGAATGATTCGACGATGCCGTGCGGGTCGACCTGGATCGCCTTGGTGTCCTGGCCCCCGATGTCGAGCACGGTGGCGGTGCCCGGATACATCACGTGCGCGCCGAGGCCGTGGCACAGGATCTCGGAGCGGATGTGTTCCTTGGAGAACGGCAATCGCGCGCGGCCGTAGCCGGTGCCGACCACATAGATCTCCTCCAGCGCCGTCTCCAGAACGCCTTGGATCGGCGCCCGAATCCTGTCGCTGCGCGCGGCGGCTTCGGGCATCGCCTTGAGGGCGCGGTCCATCGCGGCGAGCAGGTTGCGGCTGATCGCATCGCCGTACTCGCGGTTTTCCACCTCGATGATCGAGCGGTCGAACACGTTGAGCAGCATATCGTAACGCACGCCCGCGTCCTTCGCGACCGCCTCGCCCAGCGCGAGGTACTGGGCGCCCGCGATGTCGCGGAAAAAATCGCTCTTGCGCTTGGCGTTGGGAATGAACAGCGCCGGCGAATCGTCGCGCAGGCGCCTGAACAGCTCGGCGAGGGCCTGCGCCACTCCGCCGGCGGAATCGCCGAAGCGAGTGCCTGCCGCATTCCTCTGGCAGGTCGCTTCGAGGTCGGCGAGCTGCTCGAGGAACTGCTCGAGACGGAAATCGCGTTCGAGCTGGCCGATGAATTCGTCGAGCTTGCCGTTCAGCGCGCCGCTCGCCGCGAGGGCCTGGCGGAACAGCTCGAAGCGCGCCGAAACCAGCGCCTCCTGCTTGGCCACCGTCGCGGCGGTGTCGTAATTGGAGCGCGAGTTGGTGATGCCGCGGCCGAGCACCTCGCGGCGCTCGTTCATGACCACCGCCTTGGTGGTGGTCGATCCCAGGTCGATGCCGATGAAGCAGCGCATGCGCGTCCGCCGCCTAGTGCAGGGCCGCGGCCTGGGTCGAGCGCTTCTGCTTGATCATCTGGAAATAGCTCTCCAGGCGATTGCGGATATTCGCGGCCGAGAAGTAGCGCGGATCGACCAGGTCGGACTCGATGAACGCGGCCGGCTTGCCGGTGCGCTTTTCCACTTCGCGCATGATCAGGAGTTGCCCGGCCGAGAAGCTGTTGCAGCTCTTGATCGAGTTGATCAACAGGCCGTCGGCCTGGTAGTCCTCGAGGTAGCGGCAGATCATGTCGATGCGCTGCGGAAAGTTGAGATTCGTGTAACAGCCGAGACAGTACTCGGCGAGCGATTCCAGCGGCCGGTCGGGGTCGTGGCGGAAACCGAAGTCATAGACGCCGCCAACCTTGGAGTAGGTCGAGGCCACCACCACGGCGCCCTCGTCGGAGAACATTTTCCAGAAGTCGCGGAAGTTGGTCCAGTTCGGCGGACCCTCCACTACCAGGCGGAATTTTTCCTCGGTGATTTCGCCTTCGGGCGTGATCGGGCCCTTGCCTTCGCGCATGCGGGCCTCGACCTCGCTCCACAACACGTCGTAGTAGCGGGTCGCCTCCGGACTGCCGCGGAACGCCGTGAACATCGGCCCGATGTAATAGACGGCGCCGAAATAGCCGTCGATCGGGCTGGGCCGGTGCTTGGCCGACTGCAGCACCCTGACCAGGTTCTCCTCGGCCTTCTGCGATTCGCGCATGTACTCTCGCAGGCGATCGATGTCGAATTTGACGCCGGAGACGCGCTCCAGCGTCGGAATGACGTTGTCCTTGATCTGCTTGACCACATAGTCGCGCATGTTCGGCGCGATCCTGCCGTCGCCCTGGTAGGGCACGTGCAGCATGATCATCTCGCCGCCGTACTTCTGCCGGATCAGCTCGAACCACTTCATGAACGTGAAGCAGCCGGTGTAGGAAAGCAGCAGCACGTCGGGTTTGGGCAACGGTTCCCCGGTGGGGCCAAGGTTGCCGCCGAGCATCATGCCGAGATCCGCCTTGACGTAGGTGCAGACGTCCTCCGAGTGGCCGTCGCGCTCGGCGTCCAGGATCATCTTGCCGGTGCGCTTGCGCAGCGCGTTCTGCAGCGCGTTGGTTTCGGGCAGGCTGCGGGCGAAATCGAAGCACATCAGCAGCTCGTTCAGGTTGCCCGGCACGAAGGTGGCGGAGATCTTTCGCCCGCTGTCATGCGCGACCGCCAGGTCGTGGTAATTGCGGTTGATCATCTCCTTCTGCAGCAGCATCGCGTCCTCTTTCTGGACCGGCGCCGCCGGCTTTTTCGTCGCGGGCATTGCGATCGGGGTACTCATGGGTGGCTTCCTTTACCATTGTGGTGCGATGGCTGGCTGTTCGTCGCCACCTTGCCGCATTCGCCGGTCGCATCCCCGCTGGGCGGGGCGCGTCGACGGGTGGAAGAGGGCCCCCCTAGGGGATCTGACCCCGGAGACGCGCGTGGGGATCGGTACGAAGCGACGCGCCAATGATCGGCTGCACGGTCGCATCCCATGAATGGGTCCCTGCTCCGCGCTCCGCCGATCCCTGCTCCGCGGCTCATGCGGCACTCCACAGTTTGATGGAATCGGCAAACGTGCCGGCCTGCTCGCGAATCGGCGCCATCTGGCCGGTGTTTTCCGCGTACTTGAACGCGGTGCAGGGGATGCCGTGCTGCGCGAGGACGTCGAGCAGCATCGGCCGGTCCAGCAGGGCGGGATCGCAGAACGACGGCGCCGCGAAGATCACGCCCTCGGCGGCGGTGTCGCGCACCTGCTGCACCAGGTACTTGCCCTTGTCCTCGCGCCGCGCTTCGAACTTCGACGCGGTGGATACCGAGCGGTGCAGAAACGACTGCGCCAGGTTGTGCAGCGGGTCGCCGCTCTCCGGCACGTCGTCGAGCAGCCAGCGCAGCACCAGCATGAAGTCATCGTCGACGATGTAGCAGCCCGCCATTTCGATCGACTTGATCAGCGCGAGCGGCGGCTGCTCGCAGAACGCGCCGGTCAGCGCCACACGCGCGTTGTCGCGCTTCGGCCGTGGCTTCGCCGCCGTGGCGGCGAGGTAATCGCGCACGAGCTGCGTGTGCTCCTCGACCGGCAGCAGCATGCCGGCGCGCAGCACCAGGTAGACTTCCGAGGTCGGCGCCTGCCACGGCTCGCGCGCGCGGTAGGCATACAAATCGCGCACCGTGCGCCGATTCTCGTTGTAGAGAGCTATCGAGCTGCGCAGCGCCGCGTCGTTGATGTCGGCGCCGGCGAGCTTCGCCAGGTCCTCGCGCAACACCTGCAGCTCGTGAACGTAATACTCGCCGCCGATCGCATCGTCGAAGTTCTGCGGCACATCGAAATAACGCACGTACTTGCCCTTGAACATGATCTGCCACATGCCGGAGAGGTTGCGGATCACGTCGCAGATCGAGGGAAACAGCATGCCGTCCAGGCAATCGAGCTTGCCGGTCAGCCCCAGTTCTATCGTCGAGCGCGGAATGCGGCAAATGTAGCTCTGGTAGTACGCGTCGCCCTGGATGACTTCAAGCTGGTCGCCGCCGCCGAGGATGCCCACCGGCAGCATGCCCGCCGCGTGAATGATCTCGCGCGGCACGTAGAGCGGCATGTAGCCGATCGCCTTGCGGCCCGGCGCGGCGGCTTTCCAGCGCTTGACCGCCTCGAAATTGAGGTCCTCGTACAGCGCCTGACAGCGCTCGATGATTTTCGCCACCGCGTCAGTCGTCATGCGTGCTCCCATTTCGGCGCGCGCTTGGCGAGGAAGGCATTGAGCCCCTCGTTGGCATCGCGTGTTTTCATCAGCCGGTCGAGATAGAGCGCCTCGAGGTCCCGAAGGCGGCGCCGCAGTTCGGCCCCACGCGCGGCACGCACCGCGGTCAGTGCGAGCGCGAGCGAACTGGCGCTCTTGTCCGCGAGGTGCCGGTCAAACCAGGCGAGCGCGGCGGCTTGCGCGTCGTCGGCTATCGCGGTGGCGAGGCCCAGCGCGAGCGCCTCCTGCGCGTCGACACTGCGGCCGGATAGCAGCAGATCTTCGGCCGCAGCCTGGCCGATGCGCGGCGGCAGCAGGCAGCTTGCCGCCGGCGCAAACACGCCAAGCTTGATTTCGGGCTGGCCGAGTTTAGCGTCCGGTGCGGCGAAAATCAGGCTTCCGGCGCACGCGAGCTCAAGCCCGCCGCCCAGGCATTGCCCGTGCACGGCGGTGAGGATGGGTGCGGGCCATTCCAGCATTTCGCCGAGCAGGCCGTGCAGTGCGGCGAGCATGCCGGCGCACTCACCCGGCAGGTGTTCCGCGACCGAGGCGCCAAAACTGAAGTGCGGACCTTCGGCGTCGAGCAGCGCGCCGCGCAGTCCCGCGGTGGCGCGATGCGCGCTAAACGCGGCACGCAGCGCCGCGACCATCGGCGCATCGATGATGTTGGCTTTCGGACGGGACAGGCGCAACCGCAGCAGCGCGCCGCCGCGGTCCAGCCAGACAGTGAGCGGCGCATCGCTCATGTGCCGGTCTTCTTGCGGCCGGGCTGGATGCGTTCGGTCAACGCGTCGCTCCAGCCCTCGCCTTGCGCCAATGCCTGCCGCAACGCGATGAAATCGACTTCGCGGTCGTCCTTGGGACCTTCGTTGAAGGCGCGGAAGCCGGCGCGCGCTTCGGTCATCATGTTGAGCCCGAGCCACGCGCGGTGATTCTCCTTGTTGCGGTTCCACGCCTCGAGTTTGGGCTTGCGCAACTCCTCGATCGTCTTCGTCGTGCAATCGGGAAAGGTCAGTAACAGCTTGGCGCACATCTCCTCGACCCGGGCGTCGAGCAACGCCAGATCGACCTGGCCGCGCGCCATCAGC
>JBGQGU010000135.1:0-7832 GCA_041497655.1 Gammaproteobacteria bacterium | reverse complement strand
GCAGCATGATCGCCACCGCGCGCCCCGGCTCGAGCCCGCGCTCGATGAGGCCGGCGGCGACGGCGCGCGCGGCCTGGTCGAGCTCGGCATAGGTGACGGTGCGCTCTCCGCCCTCCTCGTCCTGCAGCACGATATGCGGGCGGTCGGGATGCCGCCGCACGTGCCACGCGAGCACTTCCGGCAGCGTCGCCGCTTCATCGGGTGTCTCCGATTCCACGGCGAGCGCCGAGACGCGCTCGATCGCGCCGGCGTGCGCGCGGTGGACGGGACTGGCGGCGAGCATCGCACGCAGGAGATCGCGTGGCGTCTCGGCCTCCGCCATGACCGCTTCCGGCAGACTCACGCCGAAGCGGCGCTCGATGCGCAGGAAGAGCTCGACCCGTCCCAGGCTGTCGAAGCCGTAGTCCTGCTCGAGCCGGCTATCGAGCGACGAAGGAATTGCGGCGCGCGAGGGGTGCAGTTCGGCGGCGAGCTGGCGCAGCATTTCGATCAGCGCATCAGCGTCGATTGCTTTGCCGCCAATCTCGACTTGCCTCGCGACGGAAGTTTCCACTTGGAGGCTCTTAGATTCCCGTGCCGGGAAAAGTGAATTGATGTTATCACACGCGCTTCGACCCGCAGACGCAACGCGCCCCCAAGGGTTGGTACCCAAGGGGGCGCGTGCGTTGCGTCGATGCGCGCGAGGCTCAGCGGCCTCGCAAACGGGTGCCGCCCGGGTACCACCAGTTTGCGCGCCCAAGCAATACCATCGTCGCGGGAATGATCAGCAACCGAACCAGGCTTGCGTCAAGCGCCACGGCAAACGCCATCCCGAGGCCAAACTGGCGGGTCGCCGCGAGCTCCGCAAAAAGCAGTGATCCGAACAGGCACACCATGATCGCGGCCGCGCTGGTGATGACGCCGGCGCTGAGCCCGAGCCCCGATGCGACGGACGTCGCGTTGTCCCCGGTCCTGCGATAGTGTTCCTGAATCTGCCGCAGCAGGACGACTTCGTAATCCATGGACAGCCCGAACAGGATCGTGAACAGCATGAGCACGACGAACGAATTGAGTCCTCCCGTGGACCCGACGGCGACCACTCCGGGCCCGATCCCGTCCTGGAACACGAATACCAGGAAACCGTACGCCGCAAACACTGAAAGCAGATTTACGGCGACAGCCTTGAGCGGAATCAGGATCGAGCGGAAGAAGAACAGGAGCGCGAAGAAGGATACCGCCAGCACGGCCGGAATGACCCGCCACAGGCTGGCAAACATTTCGGTGTCGAAGTCGTGGATCAGCGCGCTGGTGCCGCCCACCTTGACGGTGATGCCCGCGTATTCGGCCGCGGTCCACTGGCGCGCGCGCAGCTCACGCACAAACTCCATCATCTCCCGGCTTTCCGGCGGGTATCGCGGGATCACATTGAGCACGGCGACAGTGCCATTCGCGTTGATCACGCCGCCCAGCGTGGTGTCCGGGCCGGGGGAGCCAACGTGTGGTACGCCTGCCGCGCTGCCGAGCGCCTCCAGCACTCGCGAATAGCCGTGGATCTGCACGACTTGCTCGTCGCGCCGCAGGCGTGCGGCGGTTTCAAGGACGGCCTGGCGCGACTTGTCCTGCCAAAGATCGCCTTCCGGGCCTGATTCGAGCAGCAGCACAACCGGCCCCATCCAGCCCTTTTCAAAGTGCCGGTCCAGAAGCTCGTAGCCCTCCCGGGCCTCGAACCCGGGCGGCAGGTCGGTTACCCCCACGCTCCAGGAGTTCATCCGCAGCGCCGGTGCCGCAAGCCCCGCCACCAGCGCGAGCGACGTAACAAGGTAGAGCCACGGCCGCCCCATGACGCGGTGCGCCAAGCGCTCGCCCCACTTCTGCAACACGCGGCTTAACGCGGACTCGCGCGCGGCATCGGCGAACCAGTTGATCCGATTCTCGAGACAGTGCAACAGCACCGGGAGCAGCGTCACGGCCGCGGCAACGGCTCCGAACGTCACGAGCAGCCCGCCGATCGCTAAGCTGTGCAGAACGCGCGCGTTCACCAGAAACAGCGCAAGGAAACCGGCTCCGACCGCGAGCCCGGCGACGATCACTGCCGGCCCGGCCCCCCTCCACGCGTTGAGCAAGGCTTCGGACGTGGGCATTCCCTGCTTCAACGCGGTCCGATAGCGGTAGAGCACGAACAGGCAATAATCCACCCCTGCGCCCAGCCCGATGATGGTAATTGCGTTTTGAGCAAACACGGTTACCGGAATCCACGGACTCAGGAGATACAGGACGGCAGCGGTCAGGGTGACCGCCGCGAACGCCAGCACCAGGGCCAGGCCCGCCGCGAGCGGCGCCCCGAATACTGCGAGCAGGATGAGCAGGGTGAGTGGTACTCCTACCATTTCGCCCCTCAGAAGGTCCGCCGACGAGTTTCGGTTGATGTCATAAAACATCGCCGCGGGGCCGGTCACCTTCGCGGAAAGTCCTTCGGGCAGCGGCGCATCCGCGAGCCGAGTGCGAAGCGTTTCAGTGAAATTTTCCGCCTCGCCGAGAGAATCTGCGTTTGACTGTACCAACAGCAGGGCGGACATGCCGTCCTTTCCTACCAGCTCCTCAGTCCTTGAGTTCCAGGCATGCGTTACCGAGCGTACTTCGCCCGTTGCCGTGAGCAAGCTCTCGAGCTCACGGATGGCGGCGGCGAAGCCGACGTCCCGGACAGACGTTTGCGCGCTCTGCACCACCACGACGGCGGTATAGGCTGAACCCTTTCCGAACTCGCGCTGGAGGGTTCGGGTCACGTACTCGGACTCGCTGCCCCGGATCGCCTCGCTGCTGCCCTGAATCACGGAAGGAAGCCGTAGCGAGAGCGGGACTGCCGCCAACAAGCACATCATCCACAAGGCGATTACGCTCCGTCGATGATTCAGCACGAACGCGATTAAAGTGTTCATGAGCGTCCTTAACATGCACAACGGTTCATCACGGGTTTGCTTCGGCAGTGCAAATATATTCGCCAACCGCGGGCGCGCCGCCTGGAAATACGCTGCTCGGGAAGCACCGTGCGAAGGTCTCGTCATCGGTGATCTGCGCGAGGCGCAGGCCACGGGACGCGAGGAAGCCGCCGAGTTCCGAGCGCCTGACCCCCCAGCGGATGCGCTCGCGGCGCAGGTTAAGCCATCCGTCCACGAGACGGCTTGCGATGCGGAAATTGGGCTTCCCGTCGTGGCGCGGCTCGAGGAAGGTGAAGGCGATACGGTTTGGGCCCCGGCGCGTGACGCAGTCAAGCAGGCCATTGACGCGGTCAGCCTCCAGGTACATGAGCAGCCCCTCCGCCACGAACAGGGTCTTCCTGGCGGGGACGTAGCCGGGGCAGGCAGCGAGCGCCTGGTCCAAAGGCGTGCTCGATAAGTCGGCCGGCACGAAGAAAACGTTGCGTGGATTGACACCCGTTGCGGCCAGCGCCCGCAGCTTCACGCGTTGCGTTGCCGGGTGGTCCACCTCGATGAAGCATGCCTCGGGCAGCTGCGCGTGGAGCTCGAGGCACAGCGGGTCGAAGCCCGCGCCCAACACCACGATTTGCGGGTACCCTTCGCGGATGTTGCGCACAACCCAGTCCCGCACATAGCGCTTGCGCAGGGCGTAGTGCGCCTGGATTCCCGGAATCGTAATGCTCTCGAGCATCCGTACGGCCCGCCGGAACCATCCCTTTTCGACGAGATCCAGCACGCGACTTGCGGGCGGCCTGGCGGCTCGCAAGAACTGCGCGCAATAGTCGGCCGCCTCGCGGGATACGAGGTTCGCTCCCGGCGCGTCATGTCGGAGGAAGAGCGTGCTCGCTGCGATAAGTAACGCGGTGCTGCTCGGTCTGTCAGGTTTCACAGGATTGTTCCTCTGGCAAGGGTTTCGCGCAGTGCTGGTACCGGTTACTCTGAATTTCAATCTGGAACCCGCCGCTTCTGCTCCTCGGGAGCGACGCCGTGTCCAGCACCCCGCCATCCCCGAACATGATCGGGGGATCGGCGACGTCGCACGCAAGCAGATGGTTGCCGAATGCACCTTCCTGCGCGAGCAGAATGTCGCGCGCGCTGTGCGCAACGGTCAGTGCAGCACGGGTGAGCAGGCTGGTCTCTCCGACGTGCGCGCCGACGACCAATTGCACGCCCCGGCGGCGCGCCTCGGCGGCGAGCTCGAGCGAGCGCACGAGTCCGCCCATCTTCGAGACGCGCAGGTTGACGATCCACCGATCCGCAGCATCGCCCAACCGGTCGAGCTGGGGGACCCGCGTCAGGCTCTCGTCGAGAATGATCCTCGCCCCGAGCGCCGAGCCGACACGCCGCATGCCTGCCCAATCGCCGGGCCGCAACGGCTCTTCCAGCGCGCAGAACGGAAAGCCGAGCGCCGCGACATGGTCGATGGCCTCCTCGGGATCGCTCCAGAGATTGTTCGCGTCGGCACGTACCGCGCGCGGTGAAATCCCGGCGGAAGCGAGCGAACCGGCTTTCGCGCGGTCGCGCATCCGGTCCCCCGAGAGTTTGATCTTGAAATCACGAAAGCCCGCCTGTACGTATCGCGTGAGCTGTGCGTCGAATCCGCCCGGCGACGCATCGCCGAGCACCGCGGTATAGCGAAAGCACCCGGCAAGCGCCGGCAGCCCGAGCAGCGATTCCACCGGCCGCGCAGCTTCCTTACCGAGGAGATCGAGCAACGCCAGCTCGATGGCCGTCCAGGCCGCGGGGTTGGCGTCGATGTCGCCCCGGCGGCGTGCGGTCCAATCGGCCAGCGTGCCGAGGTCGCAGATTGTTGCGAGCCAGTCAGGCAGGTGCGCAACGACGAAGTTCTGCGCGGTCTCCAGAGTTTCGCCGGTTACGAACTCGCGCGGACAACCTTCGCCAAATCCGACCGTGCCGTCGCGCGCGCGGGCCTCGACCCAGAGCGTCTGCGTCGCGGCGCGTTCGGCGGAGGCGTGCTTGAACGCGGTGACGAACGGGATCCTGAGTGCGAACGTCCTGATCGAGTCGAGGATCATGGCGAGTTTCCTTCGACGAGCGCTTCGAGATCGAAGGCGAAATCCTTCCGGTAAGCGAGGGCGACGATCTTGAACTGCCCCTCACGTTGACCCTGCCGCACGCAGAACTGCTTGTACGCGTCCCCCGCGTCGGGCGCGAGCCAGGCCGCGCCGAGCGCCTCGAGCCGCTCGCTTTCCCGCTTGCTCGAGTACTCGAGATTGATCTCCTTCAGCTTCGCGTCGACCGACTGCGCCAGGCGTTGCGCGGGTGGCTTGGGGCCGGCGTCGGGTTCGACGTAGAGCCGGTATGCACGGGTTTCTTCGTCGGCAAGCATCATCACGAAGCGCGTGGCGCGTCCGATCTCCGCCATCGCCGCGCGTACTGCTGCGAGCACCTGCGCCTCGTAGAGCTTCTCGCCCGTGATGCTCGTGACCCCTTTGCCCTTCTGCAGGAACATGAGCAGCGGCGTCCGGTGCAGGAACCCCGTCACCCGGACCAGATCGTTGATGAAGTAGCGGTAGAGGCCGGAGGAGGTGGTGACGAAGATGTAGTAGTCGGTCCCCTTACGGATGCGATCCAACGTCAGGAATTCGGGTTCGCTGCGGTCCCATTGATCCCGTTCGACGAACTCGAAGAAGTGGGTATGGAGAGTCGGCAACCCGGTGCGACGATGCCGACCGAGCGTGATCGTGCCGCGAAACTCGCTCGCCACGTAGCCGAGCTCGTGGATGCGTGTGCGGGGAGCAAGCTCGCGCCGGAGCGCTTCCACCGCGACCCCTGCGCTTCCGCCGGTCCATGTCGTCACGAGTCGCAGTTCCGGCCACAGGTCGGCGATGCGGAGAGCGGTGCCGCTTCCCCGCAACCGCGCGAGCTCGGCAGCGCGCTCGGGGCACGGGCGCATCCGGGCGCACACCGCCAACCACGCGTCCACAGGGACGCGGTCGGCCAGGAAGAATCCCCCGGTGCGAAGGTCGTCGATCAGTCGGGACTCGTGCTCGCGGTAGAGCCTGATCAACGCGAGTAGCGTGGTCGCGTTCGCCGTGCCGATGTAGGTGACGTCGGGACGAGCGAGCGCGAGCCGCAGGATCAGCAGGTACTTCACCCGGCAGTCGGGCACGGTGAGCACCGGGGCGGGGACGACGAACTTCTCGCGGACCAGAGCGGGTGTGCTCTCTGCGACCATACCCGAGGCGGAGCCGAAGGGTTTACCGTTCGAGAGCGTACCTTCCCGCGCGGGGCTGACGATCGCCAGGATGCTGCCGGCGAATGCTTCCGGGCACGCGCGATGCTGATACGCGACGGCCGTATGGTGAATTCTCTGCAACGCCTTCAGGTACGAGCCCGTGAGCGGGACGTCCTTCGGGCGCCCGGTCGTGCCGCTGGTGCGCGCATAGCACAACGGCGACTCGGCCGTCAGCGCGCTCTCGCCGCTGCCGACCTCTGCGTCGACCAGAGGCCGCAGGGCCTCGTAGTCGCTGACCGGCACGCGCTCGATAAAATCGCGGTAGCTCGCGATTCTCCGGAAGTCGTGCCGGAGGCCGAAGGTGGTGTCGCGATTCTCGCGCAGGATCCGGGCAAGCAGCGCGCGCTGCACGCGCATCGGGTCGCGCACTGCGGCCGCTATCCGGCGGCCCTCGATCAGCCGGACGATTCGCGCGTTAAGCACCACCAGCGCATCCACGAACCGTTCCTTCGCGCTCCGCCGCGGCAGCGCAGGGAGCCGGCGCCGGAACGGCGCGAGGAGCTGGGACCAGAAGCCTTTCGGATACGCCCGGTTCAGGATCCCGATCTCGCCAGTCGTCCTGCCCATCGGCAAATACCAGGTGCCGAACAGGAGGTCCCACACGACGGTCGTACTGCCGAAGTTGCAGGCTGCGACACGCGGGTCTCGCGCGTGGTGCCAGCGGTGCGTCTCGGCGCTGCCAACGATGTAGTTTAGCCAGCCGTAGCGAAGGCGCAGGTTGCTGTGCTGGAAGAAACCGTTGACGGCGTAGACGAGGAAATAGCCGGCGAACACCTGCGGTGCGACGCTGAGGAACAGGAACGGCACGGTATCGATACAGAAGTGGAGCGACTTCTCGACCGGGTGAAAGCGCCCGGTGTTGAGCGCGTACAGGAGCTCGGGGGAGTGGTGGACTTCGTGCAGCCGCCACAGAAAACCGAAGCGATGGCAGGCGCGATGCAGCCAGTAGCGCATGAAGTCCACCCCGAGCACCATCAGGATCACCTGCGCGGCAAGCGGCCAGGCATGCGGCCACCAGTGGCTCGGCCCGTTCGTATGCTCCCAGGCCGAAAGCGCAAGCACGCCGACCACGGCGAGCGCTCTCGGCAGAAACCCTTGCACTATCGCCAGGAACGCGGCGTCCGCCTTGACGTCCGCCCAGCTCGGACGCCAATCGGGGCGCTCGGGAAACCAGTACGGGAGAAGTACGGTCGCGAGCCCGACCAGAACGACTGGCGAATACAGAGCGATCGCGAGCGGGACGCTCGCAGAGAGGAGCGTCGCGAACGCGGTGATCGCGACCGTGACGAACATCGGGTACCACACGTAGGCAAGCGCCCGGTCGAGCATCGTCATTGCCGCTCCCGATGGATTCCGGCCGACATGGTTTGCCGCTATCGCATGCCACCGATCGACACGCTGTCCTTCGGGCAGATTCTTGCCAATGACGGGATCGATCTCGTGGACGTAGGAATTTGGAGCAGACATCAGGATTACCTCCGCGAGTCGAGCTCATGCATCTCTTGCAGGAATTCCTGGATTGCCGGCATGGCGCTCTGGTGGCTCAGCACGACGTCCTCGTTGCAGAGTGCTTCGACCTCGTCGTTGTAAACAAACTCGAGGATTTCCTCCGCGCGTGC
>JBGQGU010000134.1:0-7842 GCA_041497655.1 Gammaproteobacteria bacterium | reverse complement strand
GGCAGAGCCGTGGCGCCGGTTTTCGAGCATCGTCCTGGTTCACGCGGTGCGCCAAGCCGAGGAGCTCACCTATCAAGACCAGATCCGCCAGCTGCTCGACGAGCACCCGCAGCGTCTGAAGGTGATTCCTTTCGTGAGTCGCGAAGACACCGATTTTGCGATCAAGGGGCGGGTTCCGGAGGCGATCAAGGATGGTCGTCTGGAAGCTAAAGCCGGTGTGCCGCTCTCCGCTGAGAAATCCCAAGTCATGATATGCGGAAATCCCGACATGGTTCGCGACACGAGCCTCGTGCTCGAGGACCGGGGCTTGAGGAAAAACCGCCGGAAAGCCCCCGGCCATATCACGGTTGAAAATTACTGGTAGAGAGGCATTATGTCTCTACAGTCCTTTTTTGCTGTTTTCTTCCAGGCCGTTTTGCGTTAGGAGTTTGTCGGACCAAAGTCCGACAAACTCCTAAGCGATGAAGGAGTACTGCCATGGCAGGTTTGGGCAAGAACACCCCCAACCCTACTGAAATCAAGCTGCACCAGAAGTCCCGCATCCTGGAAATCTCGTTTGCCGACGGCACGACGTTCCAGTTCCCCTGCGAGTTTCTGCGGGTCTACTCTCCGTCTGCGGAGGTACGCGGCCACGGGCCGGGCCAGGAGGTCCTGCAAGTGGGCAAGAAAAATGTCGAGATCAAGCAGATCGAGCCGGTCGGCACCTACGCGATCCAGCCCACCTTCTCCGATGGCCACGATACCGGCATTTACTCGTGGGACCTTCTCTATGACTACGGCCTCCACCAGGAAGAAATGTGGCGGCGCTACGTCAAGCGCATGGAGGAAGCTTGCGCGAGCCGCGAGCCCGTCGAAGGCGCATTCGAACAGCGCCCAAAGTCGAAGTAGGAAGTACCACCAAATGTCTGCCAGACCCGCAACGCCTCCCGGCGCACTCGCCGGCATCCCCCTGGAGACCTTGGGGCGCGTGAACAGCGATGTGCCGTTCAAGGCGGTGCTGATCAATCCTTACGAACTGGGGCGTCAGCCCTTCGCGCTCGCAGAGCCCGCCGCATGGCTGAAAAGAGCGGGTTTCCAGGTGGCGTGCATCGACCTCTCGCTGCAAAAGCTCGATCCCCGCACCTTGGCCGGCGCCAGCCTCGTGGCGGTCTACGTCGGCATGCACACCGCCACGCGCATCGCGGTCGAAGCGATTCCGCGCATCAAGGCGCTCGCCTCCGGGGCTCACTTGTGCGTTTACGGACTGTATGCGCCGATGAACGAAATGCTCCTGCGAGGGCTCGGCGTTGGCACGATTCTCGGCGGCGAATTCGAGCCGGGATTATTGAGCCTTGCCGAGCGCCTGCGAAGCACTCGCCGCAACGGGACCCAGTGCGAGCCGCTCATCAATCTCAGCAGGATCGAGTTTCTCATTCCCGACCGGACCGGGCTCCCGCCCCTTGCCCGTTACGCCCATCTGCAACTGCCGCACGGGAGCAGCAAGGTCGTGGGATTTGCCGAGGGCAGTCGGGGCTGCAAGCATTTGTGCCGCCATTGCCCGGTCGTGCCGGTGTACCAGGGAAGATTCCGCATCGTGCCGGTGGACGTGGTGATGGCCGACATCCGCAGCCAGGTGGCAAAGGGCGCGGAGCACATCTCCTTTGGCGACCCGGATTTTTTCAATGGTCCGACCCATGCGCTGAAGCTCGCGAGGGCGCTACACTCGGAATTTCCCGGCGTCACGTTCGATGCCGTCATCAAAGTGCAGCATCTCATCAATCACGCGGAGATGCTGGCGGAATTGAAGCGCTGTGGATGTCTGTTCATCACGGCCGCCGTCGAAGCGGTGGACGATCGGATACTGGAGTACTTCGACAAGAATCATACTGCCGCGGATTTCGGCCGCGTTGTGGCATTGCTGCGCCAGGCGGGTATCGCTTTCGCGCCGACCTTCGTCGCCTTCTCGCCGTGGACCACGCTTGAAGGGTATGTCGAGCTGTTGCAGTGGCTCATCGACCTCGACCTGGTCGAAAGCGTGCCGCCGATCCAGCTTTGCATTCGCCTTCTGGTCCCGCAGGGGTCATACCTGCTGAAACTGCCGGGCTTCTGCGACCTGGTCCAGGATTTCGATGCGAAGATTCTGGGTTACCCCTGGCGACACCGGGACCCCCGAGTCGATGAGCTGCAACAGCAGGTTCAAGCGTTCGTCGCGAGCGCCGAGGAAGCGGGGCTTTTGCGCCGCGAGGTATTCGCGAGAATCTGGACGATGGCCCACACGGCGCTCGGCAAGACTGCCCCGCTGCTCGATCACCTGAACCTCGGTTCGCCCATCCCGCATCTTTCGGAGCCTTGGTTCTGCTGCGCCGAACCCACGGCGCAGCAGTTGCAAAGGTTCTAAGATCCCGCAGCCGTTGACCGGAGTCATGAAGCGCGTATTGCTCTTGCTTCCCACCACTTCATACCGCAACGAGGCGTTCCTTGCGGCTGGGAAGAAGCTGGACGTCGAGATCATCACGGCCGCCGACTACTGCCACCAGCTGGCCCCGTCATGGGGACTGGATCCTATCATGGCAGTGCATTTCGACAGGCCCGGTGAGGCGCTCGAAGTCGTTTTGCGCTCGCTCAAGCACAAGCCCGACGCCGTGCTGGCGGTAGACGACCCGGGGCTCGAGCTCGCCGCGCGGCTCAACGAGGTCCTGGGCCTTGCGGCTAATCCGCCCGAGGCGGTGCGGCGGTTGCGCGACAAGCTGGCGTTCAGGCAGATGCAAAAAGAGCGCGGATTCTTGTGCCCCGATTTTCACCATCTGCCGAGCGCTGCCGATCCGGCCCAATTGCTTGCGCAATTGAAGTGGCCTGTCGTGGTCAAAGCGAGAAGGCTTTCGGGAAGCCGCGGCGTGGTCCGGGCCGACAACGCCCGGGAATTCCTGCACGCGGTACACTGGGTGAGACACATCCAGAACAAGGCGGACCGCGATGCCGCTTCACTGGGTCTTGTCGTCGAGGACTTCATTGCGGGGCGGGAATATGCGCTGGAGGGCATCCTCGATCGCGGCGAACTCGGCGCACTGGCGTTGTTCGACAAACCCGATCCCCTGGACGGGCCCTATTTCGAGGAGACCCTTTACGTCACGCCCTCGCGCCTGACCGACCGGATCCAGAAGGAAATTCATCGCACAGTGCAGCGCGCATGCCGGCAGGCCGGGCTCATCACCGGTCCGGTGCATGCCGAAATGCGGGTCAATGGCGAGGGCGTGTGGCTGCTGGAAGTGGCCGCCCGCTCGATCGGCGGTCTGTGCGGCATGGCGCTCAACCACGCATTCGGCATGACGCTTGAGGAACTGATCCTGCGCTCGGCGCTGAACCAACCCGTGGCGTTGAGCGCATCCCGTGAAGGCGCCGGTGTGATGATGATTCCCATCCCCCGGCGCGGCATCTATCAGGGCGTTCATAACCTGGACAGCGCATCGGAGGTACCCGGCATCACCGGAATCAGGATCACGGCGCAGCCCGGTCAAGTCATCGCCCCGCCTCCGGAGGGAGCGAGTTACCTCGGTTTCATCTTCTCGCTATGCGCGACCCCGGCCGAGGCCGAATTGGCGCTGAGACAGGCGCATGCCAGGCTGCTGTTCGACATTCAGCCGGAATACAAGGTGCAAGAGTCGGCTTCGGAATATTAGCCGCCAAGTCGCGCCAAATCCGGACGCGCAGCGCCGGTTTGGCGCGCGCCGGAGCGTGGAGCAGGGGCCCGCCTGCGGGATGCGACCGTGCAGGCGTGCAAGCGGCCGACGCGATGTCGACTGATACTTGCCGTGAGCGATCCAGAGGCCGCTCGTGTTCGAACGGACGAAATGATCGCCGTTCAACACGCGGGTCTGTCTGGTAAGCAGCACGGGAAACCGGGCTACGTCCCTATGTTGATCCTTTAACGAGAAAAGAGACGCACGGGATTCCAGCGACAGGTCTCACCCGTTCCGCTTTCATTTCGTTGTTCCTTCTGAGGTAAACAGAAACTCAAAGCGCGTGATCTTTTGGCTGACCACCTCCAAACTTTCGAGGTGAATCGTCCAGCGCCCGGGAAGCTTCGCATCCGTGGGCAGTTGAAAATACAAGAATCCCCGGGCCACCTGCCCGGGAGCAAGCGTTCTGGACTGAAATTCCTGCGTTCTTAAGTGGTTGGTTATATCTTGTGCACTCCCGCGATCTACTGCCGACGCCAGTGCGAATGGAAGAGCAAGTATCAAGATTGGAGGGTAGAAGGACGCTAATTCCACTAAACCTGCTGAACCTGAATTCCCGCGTCTGACTTGTGCTGGAGCGGGCTTGTCGGGTGCCCGCGTTGCTTCAAACTGCTCAGTCCGGAGGACAATCGAACTCTTGAAAAGGACAATTTTGGAAGATGGATGGCGATTTTCGGCCACGAAATAGACGGGAAAAATATTGTCGGATGGAAGGTCGGCCCCGAAGTATTTTTTGCTTTCCTCCCCATCTAATATCGGGTGTATGGCCACTGCAAGTCCGTCCTTGATCTGGAGGTTCTTGTAACTATCAACTGATTGTGGTTCGTAGAGTTCTAACCCTTTAGGTGTCGACGCGCAACCACTCGTAAGCGCGAGCAGCGTGACGATACAGACAGGCGCTACTCCATGTTTTCGCATCATGCACATAAACTGTAGGAACATGTGAACCACCCTGAAATCGTCTCATGTTACGTTACATGTGGGCGGTAGAAATACGACGGCCGCCGCAAGTTGTTGATTCACAATTAACTAATCCACTTGCACGCCATATCCATGACGCTTGCGCCGATCTTTGAAATCAGTTGTCAGCACCGATTCGTTAGAATGAACGCTATGAATAATGGCTTTCTCATTACGCGAGTGGCAGCGCTGCTCGCCGGAGCAGTGGCGCTCGCCTCCTGCGAGACGGTGCAGACCACCCAGCCCGGCGCCGTGGGCGTGGAGCGCCAGCAGTCCATGCTGCTGTCCTCGAGCCAGGTCGACAAGAGCGCGACGCAGGCCTACCGGCAGGAGATGAAGAAGGCGGCGGGCAAGAACGCGCTCAACCGTGATGCTGCCCAGGTCGCGCGCGTGAAGGCCGTCGCGCAGCGGCTGATTCCCGCCACGGCGGCCTTCCGCCCCGATGCGCCGCGCTGGGCGTGGGAGGTCAACGTCGTCACTTCCGGCGACGTCAACGCCTGGTGCATGCCGGGCGGCAAGATAGCCGTTTACACCGGCTTGATCGACAAGCTCAAGATCACGGACGACGAGCTGGCCGCGGTGATGGGGCACGAGATCGCGCACGCGCTGCGCGAGCACGGCCGCGAGCGCGCCTCGCAGGCGATGGCGCAGAGCATCGCACTATCCATCGGCGGCGCGCTGCTCGGCTTGGGCGATAGTAGCGTGCAGCTCGCGCAGATCATCACCGACGTCACCTTCAACCTTCCCAACTCGCGCGAGCACGAAATCGAGGCCGACCGCGTCGGCGTGGAGCTCGCGGCTCGCGGAGGCTACGATCCGCACGCCGCAGTCACGCTGTGGCAGAAGATGGGCCAGGTGGGCGGAGCCGCACCACCGCAGTTTCTTTCGACGCACCCCTCCCCGCAGAATCGCCAAAAAGACCTCACGGATTACGCGGCGCGAGTGATGCCGCTCTACGAAGCCGCGCGCAAGCGCTAACGAGGGACGAGGGACGAGTGTCGGGTGTCGAGTGTCGAGTGTCGGGTGTCGGGTGTCGGGTGTCGGGTGTCGGGTGTCGGGTGTCGGGTGTCGGGTGTCGGGTGTCGGGTGTCGGGTGTCGGGTGACACCCCGTTCAAAGTTCCAAGTTCCAAGTTCAAAGTTCCAAGTTAAACCTTGAACCTTGAACCTTGAACCCGGAACAGCCCCTTCGCTCGTCCCTCGACCCTCAATCCTCGACACTCAGTCCAGTACGTGGGATACCAGCCCGTCCGCCAGCTTGGGTTCGAACCAGGTGGACTTCGTCGGCATGACTTGGCCCGCTTCGGCAACAGCCATCAAGTCCTCCATGCACGTAGGATGGAGGGCGAAGGCGGCAGTCATCTCGCCGCTGTCTACGCGCTTCTCCAGTTCCTTGAGGCCGCGGATGCCGCCGACGTAGTCGATGCGCTTGTCGTGGCGCAAATCCTTGATGTCCAGAACCGGCCCGAGCAAGTGGTCGGACAGCAGCCTTGCGTCAAGGCGGGCCACGGGATCGTTGGCGGGAACCAGCTCGCGTCGGATCGACAGCCGATACCACTGGCCGGCGAGATACAGCCCGAATTCGGCGGGCTTGGCCGGCTTCACGGGCCTGGGGCTTTTTTCCACGGAAAAGTTTTCCCGCACACGCGCGAGGAAAGTCGCGGCGTCCATGCCGTTCAAGCCGGCGACGACGCGGTTATAGTCGAGAATCTGCATCTGGTGGTGAGGGAAGATCACCACCAGGAAGTAGTTGTAATTTTCCTCCCCGGAGTGACGCGCGTTGGCGGCGCGGCGCGCAGCGGCGACACGCGAGGCTGCCGCCGAGCGGTGGTGGCCATCAGCGATGTAGAGGGCGGGCATCGCGTCAAAGGCCCGGGTCAGTCGCGCCTGGATTTCAGCGTCGCGCACCACCCATAGGGAGTGGCGGACGCCACCGTCGGCGGAAGCGTCCGCGTCGGGTGCGCCGGCCGAGCAACGGGCCAGGATGTCGTCTACTTCCCGCGCGTCCGGATAAGCGACCATGACCGGGCCGGTCTGGGCATTCAGCGCGTCGATCTGGCGCACGCGGTCGTTTTCCTTGTCCGTTTGCGTGTGCTCGTGCTTGCGGATGCGGTTGGTGTCGTACTCCGCGAGCGAGGCCGCCGCCACCAGGCCGGTCTGCGTGTGCTGGCCCATGATCAGGCGGTACGCGTAGTAGCAGGGCGCCGGGTCGCGGACGAGAATGCCCTTGCGCATCATGAGTCCCAGGTTTTCCGCTGCCTTGGCGTAGACCTTGGGCGCGTACGGATCGATTCCCGCAGGCAGGTCGATTTCAGGCTTGGAAATGTGCAGGAAGCTCCATGGCTTGCCGGCGGCTCGCGTGCGTGCTTCGTCGCTGGACAGCACATCGTAGGGGGGAGCGATGACTTCGGCAGCACGGCCGGAAGCCGGGCGCAGGCCGGCAAAGGGTCGGATCAGGTGCATGGGGGTAAAGATCAAGAACTAATCGACAGGATTAACAGGATTTACAGGATCAGGTCGAAAAACAATAATGTAGCCAATATGGAGTTTGGTGTTGGGGTCAATTTTGTTAATCATGTAAATCCTGTCTATTCAGCTTTGGGCGGCAGGGGCACGAGGGTGCCCGGGCGCGCCAGCCAGCGCCGGCGCATCGCCCGGCCCGCGAAGAGGCCGGTCAGGAATCCGACTGCTGCGCCCATCAGGAGGGTTTGGGTGCCAAGCGTCCTCAAGTAGCGTGGCTCGATTTTCTGCGCCTGCGCGATATAGCGCGCCTCCTGCTCCCCACCCCCCGTGCGCCATCTCAATGCCACGGCCTGCCGTGACCCGGGCTCTTCGGTGACCGTGAACGACGCTTCCCCGGCGTCGCCGATCTTGATGTTGGCGGCCCGCTCGGGCAGGAGCAAGGTCGCGGCGGGGCGTTTCTCAGCGACGCCCTGCCACTCGCTCCACGGCACGATGAAATAGTTCTGCGGTTCGGGGCGGCCGCGATCGCCGTCATAGGCGATCACCGGGAATTGCGCGGGAGGCGTCTCGCCCTGCGCGAGCTGCCACGCCGAAGCGTGCGAGATGAAATAGCTCGTGAACGCCGTCACGATGAAAAACACCATCAGCTCGATGACGAGTATGGAACCGCGCAGGACTGCGGGATTCATTCGTTCGCTTCCGTTT
>JBGQGU010000133.1:0-7868 GCA_041497655.1 Gammaproteobacteria bacterium | reverse complement strand
GTGCTGGCCTCGATCACGATGGTGCCGGGACGGGCGCCGGCAGCGATGCCCTGCTTGCCGAAGAACGCCTCTTCCATCGCCGCCGGCGAAGGCAATGAAGTAATCAGGATCCGCGTTCGCGCGGCAACTTCGGCGCACGAACGCGCGGCGCGCCCACCCGCCCTTGTCAACGCCTTGATCGCCGCCGGCACCACGTCGTAACCGACGACGTTGAATCGCGCCGCTAGCAGGTGCCGCGCGAAGGCCCCGCCCATGATGCCAAGGCCGATCTGCCCGACAAGGGGCTTGGCCGTTTTCCTTGAAGCCATATGTGATCTGCGGTCGCGCATCAAGAATCGTCATCCCCGCGAAGGTGGGTATCCCCTTCCCCCGATGCGGGGGAAGGTAGGATGGGGGCTCCCTGGATCCCGGCCTGCGCCGGGATGACCGCGCCCCCACTGTCGCATTGCGCGGTCATTGGACGAGCCCCAGGAAGCCCATCACGCTCTTCAACTCTTCGTACTGCGCTTCCATGAACGCGCGTGCCTCGGTCGGTCCGCGGTAGCTGTTCTCCCATTGGTTCTTCGCCGCGTATTGCTGGAACTCTTCGCTCGCGGCAACGCGCTTGAACACGCTTTCCCAGTACGCGGTTTGGGCGGGCGCCATGCCTTTGGTGCCGATCACCCCGCGCCAGTTGTCGAACACGCCCTTGTAGCCGAGTTCCGACCAGGTCGCAGCGGCCGCGAGCGGTCCCTGCATGCGCCGTGCCGAAGTCACCGTCAGCGCCCGCAGCTTTCCGCTCTCGACGAGGCCAACTGCGTTCGCCGTGCCCCCATTGGCGACGTCCACGTGCCCGCCGAGCAATGCCGTGAAGGCCTCGCCCGTGGAATTGAACCCGACCAGTTTCACCTGCTTGATGTCCACCCCCGCGGATTGGAGCGGCAGCCCGGTTGCAATGTGATGGGTGCCGCCGATCGCGCTGCCGAGCGCGATGCTGAGAGACGCGGGATTCTTGCGCAGCGCCTCGATGAAATCCTTGCCCGTCTTGAGCGGGGAGTCGGCACGCACCACGAACGCGATGTGTTCCGTCAACAGCACCGCCAGCGGCGTGAAGTCGGTGTAGGTCAGCGCAAGGTGCCCGTTGATGTGGTTGGTCAATAGGGTCGATGAGGTGATGCTCAGATAGTGCGGATCGCCGGCGCGCTGGTTGAGGAAATTGTAGGCAACGGCGTGACCCCCACCCGAGCGGTTGGCCACGGTGCTCGATACCGGCAGCAGCTTGAGGTCATCCCAGATCCTGTGCACGGTGCGCCCGGTGAGGTCGAGCGAGCCGCCCGCCGACGCCGGAACGATGAGCTCGACGTTGCGCTCCGGCTTCCAGCCCTGCGCCCAGGAGGCGACAGGAATCAGCAGTACGAGCGCAATCAGCAGCCTGTACGAGACGCCAGGCACACGTATCGCTTTCATTGTCGCCTCCTTACTCGAAGCAAATTCACGATTCCGTCAGGCGTTTAATTGGGCCTTATATGAAGCCGAGCTTGCTTGGCTTCATCCGGGCTCATGCAGTCTATCCGCTTCTCGAGGTAGGGCGTCGAGCAGACCAGCACGTAGCGCGCGAACGGCGATTGTACCTGCAGGCGATAGGCCGAACCCCGAGGAACGTGAACGATGTCGCCATTGCCCATTGCTCTGGTCTGATCACCCGATAGCACCCGTAGCCTGCCGCTCAATATGTAGATGAACATCTCGTGCTGGGCCGTCGCCTGCGGCTCGTCGTAACCGCCCGGCACCTCGAAGAAGCCGAAAGCAAGACGTTCGCCCTCGATCCAGTCGACGTGCCGTGCCGAGCGCCGGGGGGCGTCGAGCGACTCGATGATCGGATAAAAGCAGACATCGAGCCCCTCCACGATGGCCTGCGATTTGCCGTCTGCCCCCTTGTGCTTGTCGCGCTCCCCCACTTTGTAGCGCCGGTTCACCTCTTCCACCGTCATCGCCTTCCCGGGCACGGCCTCGTTCTCGGCCAGCCCGACCACCGTCCAGGTCTTGTCCTTGATGTACAGATACTGGCAGTGGCCGTCCTCGGTCGCCCGCATCGAGTGCCGCGCATACGCGGGGGCATGCACGAAAGTTCCGGGAGAGACGATGCGACGGTCTCTTCCGACGAGGGCGTTGATCTTGCCGTTCAGGGGGAAGATCAGCAGCTCGTTGGGGTGGTAGTGCAGCTCGGAGCCGGTGCCCGCGTTCTTGTGCAGCAGGCAGAAGTACATGTACTGGCCGTCGATCACCGGCGCCTTGCCGGTGGACAGGTGCGGCGTGAGGTAATGGCTTTCGATGTCCTCGAAACGGTGGAACGGCACGGGGCTCCTCGCGGAATGCTGGCAGGTGCTGCGGTGCATCCAATTATGCGACATAATCTCACCTCTTGTGCCGTTCCAACTGTCTCTCGCTCAGCGCAGGGGTCCTGACGATGCTTGACCTACGGCCTGCAGAGTTCCCTGCCGATAGGCGCAACCAGCTGGAACGGCACTAGTCCGCACCGATTCGCCCCGGAGGGTACGTGAAGCAAATCAACGTCGGCATCATCGGTACCGGCTGGTGCGGCGGCATCCGCGCCGAAACCTGCGCCAGCAACCCCGTCGTCGGGAATCTCCATCTGGCGGAGGTCAGGCCCGAGCGCCTGGCGGAGGTTGCCAAAGCGACCGGGGCCAAGACTGCCACCGCCGATTACCGTGATCTGCTCAAGATCCGCGAGATCGACGCTTACTTCATCTCGGCAACTCCCGAAACGCACCATTACCCGATGGCGCGCGAGTGCCTGCTCGCCGGCAAGCACGTGTTCCTGGAAAAGCCGATCGCGATGGAGCTGCATGAAGCCGACGAGCTGGTCGCGTTGGCTAAAATGAACAAGCTCAAGTTCACGATCGGCTACTCCCAGCGGTTCAATCCGAAGTTCGCCTACGTCAAGAAATCCATCGCCAACGGCGCCATCGGGAAACCGGTGAGCGCGCTGGTGAGCCGCCACGTCACGCGCGGCCTGGGCAAGAAGATCACGGGGCGCACCAAGCTCTCCCCCGCCGCGATGGAGGCCACCCACGACCTTGACTTCGTGCTGTGGTGCCTGGAGCCCGCCAAGCCGGTGCAGGTCTATTCGACGGTCAATTACGGGGCGATGCGGGAAGCGACGGGGGCGGACATCCCCGACACCCAGCTCATCACCGTCATCATGGATAGCGGGCTCTCGTTCGTGGTCAACGCGGGCTGGAGCCTGCCGCCCGGCTACCCGAATTTCTCCACGACCTGGATCGAGATGATCGGCACCGAGGGCGCGCTGCTGGTGGACGACAGTCACCGCGACGTGATTTTGAACACCCTGCGTGAGGGCATGCGCCTGCCGATGTCCTCCATGCCCGGCGAGTTCGTGGACCACGCCTACGCCGGCCCGATGAAAGCCGAGACGGTGCATTTTCTCGAGGCGGTCGCCTGCAACCGGCCGGTGCTGGTCACCCCCGAGCAGGCGCGCCAGGTGATGGAGGTCTATATCGCGGCCGACCTTTCCGCCGAGCGCCGCGAGCCGGTCAACCTGCCGCTGCCGGAATCGCGCGTTTCCGCCGCCGCCCGTTAACAATCCAAGACCAGGTAAAACCACAAACGAACGCAGATTGACACAGATCAATCAGACCCCAGGAAATGATTGTTGGCGGGTCTCATCCGTGTTTATCTGTTTATCTGTGTTGATATGTTGTTTTGACTTCATGGCAAAAAAGCAACCCAAGCGCATCGGCCTCGCCATCGTCGGCGCGGGACGCGTCGGCCTGATCCGCGGCGAGCTTGCCGCGCGCCACCCCGAGGTGGACTGGATCGGGCTCGCCGAGATCAACCCCGAGCGCGGCGAAATCGTGCGTGAAAAATGCGGTGCCGATTTCGTCACCACGGATTTCCGCGAGCTGCTCTCGCGGCCGGAGGTCAACGCAGTAATCGTTTCGACCGATGAGCACCTGCACGTCGATCCGGTCGTTTTCGCCGCAGAACGCAAGCTGCCAATGCTGATCGAGAAGCCGCTCGCCACCGATCTGGGCGAATCCGCCAGTACGCTCGCCGCTATCGAGAAGTCCGGCGTCGATGCCGTGATCGGCTACACGCAGCGCTTCCGCCGCCGCTGGCTCGTCGCGAAGGAGAAAGTCCGCTCTGGCGCGCTGGGCGAAGTCACGATGGTCACCTCGCGCGCTTTCATGAACCGGTTGGTCGCCATAGATAACTACAAACGCAGCGACAACCGGGCGGAGGTGACGCCGATGGTGATTTCCGGCACGCATGCGCTGGACATCGTAATGTGGCTGATGGAGGGCAGGACGCCGGTCGAGGTCTATGCGCGCTCCGTGAACAAGGCGCTGGGCCCGACGTGGCAAGGCGTGGACGGTACCGGCTACACCATAATCTTCGACAACGGCGCCATCTATCATGGGGTCATTTCCTGGGCGCTGCCCGAAGTCTGGCCCGGTGCGGTGTACAGCCTCGAAGTCGGCGCGGTCGGCACCGAGGGCGTGCTCACCATCGACGATACGCACCGCGACATGGTCCTGGCGACCAATCTGATCCAGGCCGAGGGCTATGCGCCGGACAAGCGCCGTCACGTCGATTTCCTGACCAGCTACCCGGTCGGCGACATGGCGCTCGGCGAGCTGCGCGGCCCCATGCGCGAGGAAACCAATTCGTGGCTGAACCGCGTGTCGCTCGGCGTGACGACGCAGCACGCGACCGCCCGTGAAGGCCACAATCGCCTGATGCTGACCAAGGCGATCGACCTCTCGGCGCGGCTCAAGCGCCCGGTCAAGCTACCCATCACCCCCGACGATGTAAAGCAGGCCAGGTAACGGCGCAACACTGACCCCGGGCGACGGACAACTGAGGAGGACACGATGGACAAGATCATCCGATTGCTGACGGTCATCGCATGCGCAGTGGCTGCGTCCGCCGCGCATCCGGCCGAGAAGTTCCCGACCCGGCCGGTGCGGCTGATCGTTCCGTACGCACCCGGGGGCGCCACCGACATCACCGCACGGCTGCTTCAAATCGGGATCAGCGAGCTATGGGGCCAGCCGGTCATCGTGGACAACCGGGCGGGCGCTTCGGGCAATATCGCGCTCGAACTGGCGGCGCGTGCGGCGCCCGACGGCTACACGCTGCAGGTTGGAAACGTCTCGACCAACGCGATCAACGAAACGACGTTCGCCTCGCTCAAGATCAAGCCCTCGCGCGACCTCACCGGCGTCACCAACCTGATCCAGCTGCCGCATTTGTGGACGGTTAGCACGGCCGTGCCGGCCTCCAGCCTCAAGGAGCTGGTCGACTACGCCAAGAAGTCCGGGGGCCGCATGAACTACGCCTCCGCCGGCGTGGGATCCTACCCTCATCTCGACGCAGTCAAATTCCTGAGGCACGTTGGGGTGGAGATGACGCACGTGCCCTACAAGGGCGGCGCCGGCCAGATGATCCCGGCGATCATGGGTAACGAGGTACAGTTCATGTTCATCAACCTGGCGTCCTCGCTGCCGAATATCCGGGCCGGCCGGATCAAGGCGCTCGCCACCACCTGGCCGACGCGGCGGCCCGAGCTGCCCAACGTCCCGACCGTCGCCGAGGCGGGCTATCCAGGTTACGGCACCAACGCGTGGAACGGGCTGTTCGCTCCGGCCGGCATCCCGAAGCCGCTGCTCAAGCGCATCCACGCCGACATCTTGAAGGTGATGGGAAATCCGGCGACGAAGGATGCCCTCACCAAGGCATTCATGTCCCCGGTGGTCAACGCATCTCCGGAGGAATTCCAGCGGTTCGTGCTCGAGGAAATCAAAACCTGGGGCAAGGTCGTCGTCGAGAACAACATCAAGGTCGAATGAAAAACGCGTCCCGCGTTTTTCATGAACAGGAGACATGAACAGGACTTCCCAGCCCCGCCACGACCTGCTTATCGAGAAGGATATCGAGATCCCGGTGCGCGATGGCGCCCGGCTCAAGGCCGATATCTTCCGACCGAAGGCCGGCGGGCGCTTCCCGGTGATCATGAACATCGGGGGTTACCGCAAGGACAAGATATGGGTGCCGCCCCTCGACCTCGAGGAGAAGGCCAATCCCTACATTACAGCGCCGATTACAATGTCGGCGACAATACCGTGTACACGGGTGGTAGCATGGCCTCTCACCTGCTGCTGCCGGTGATTCCAGCAAAATAGCGGGCTCTACAAAACCGAGGAGGAAAAGACCATGAAATCGAAGCGCTATTTGTTTGTTGCCTGCCTGATGGCAACCCTGCTGCCGGGCTCGCAGGTGTTCGCTCAGGCAAAGAAGGACGATTACCCGTCGCGGCCGCTGCGCATGATCGTGCCGTTTGCCCCCGGCGGCGCCTCCGATTTCGTCGGCCGCATCATCCAGCCGGCGATGAATGACCTGCTCAAGCAGCAGATCGTGATTGACAACCGCGGCGGTGCTGCCGGTAACATCGGAGTGGAAGTCGCGGTCCGCGCCAATCCCGACGGCTACACTTTCCTGCTCGGCAACGTCGGCACGATGGCGATCAACCCGAATTACTACGTCAAGTTCCCGTACCGGCCGTTGAAAGACCTCATCCCGGTCACCCAGGTGGTGGATGTTCCAGGCTGCATCGTCGTGCACCCTTCCCTGCCCGCCAAGAACGTGAAGGAGCTGATCGCCCACCTCAAGGCGAACCCGGGCAAGCTCAACTATGGAGCGCCGGCGCCGAGCAGCGCGAACAACCTGGAAATGGTCATGTTCCTCAACGCGACCAGCACGAACGCAGTACAGATTGCGTACAAAGGAGGCGCCGGGCCGGCCATGATCGGGCTCCTGGGCAACGAGGTGCAGATGATGTTCGTGACGTTCTCCTCCGCCGTCAATTTCGCCAAGCAGGGCCGCGTCCGGATGCTGGGCGTGATTTCGCCTGACCGCAACCCCGCCTATCCGGAAATCCCGACGATGCGCGAGCAGGGTCTCGACATGGTCGTGGGGTCGTGGCAAGGCCTTTTCGTGCCCAAGGGCACGCCGCAACCCGTGGTCAACAGACTGTACAAGGTCGGTATCGAGATGATGAAAGACCCCCTGGTCATGAAGCGCATGACCGATGGCGGGGTCACGATCGTCACCAGCAAATCGCCGGCAGAGTTTGTCGCCTTCGTGAAGAGTGAGACCGAGCGTTTCGGCAAGGTAATCAAGGATAACAATATCCAGACCGAGTAATTTCTGATTATTGTTGGTTTTATCGGCGTGTATCGGCGTCCATCGGCGGCCAATTCTTGATTTTGATGTTCTGAGAAACATTCTACATACACGGACTGGAGAGCGAGATGGCAAATGTCGGCATGGTGGGATTGGATTGGCAACAGCGCATCAATTGGGACCGTCTGCGCAAATACCGCACCGAGCGGGCGCGCGAGCGGATGAAGGCGCACGGGCTGGCCGCGATGCTGCTGATGTACGACGAGAACGTGCGCTACGTCACGGGCACCCTCACCCCGGGCTGGAACCGCCTGAAGCCCGGACTGCGCTATTGCCTGCTCTGCGGCGATGATGCGCCGGTGCTGTTCGAGCAGGGGGACATCGGCGCGCAGGTCCACCGCCATTCGCCGTGGATCCCGAAGGACCACGTCCGCTGGTCCTACGCCTGGATCAAGGGCGCGGCGGGGCCCGCCTCGCTGCAGCAGGTCCGGAAATTCACCAACGGGATCAAGCAGGAGATGAAGAAGGCGAACGTCGCGGGCGGCAAGCTCGGCGTGGACTTCGTCGACATCAACATGATCCAGATCTTCAAGGATCAGAAGATCGACTGGGTCGACGGCATGACGCCGATGATGGAGGCGCGTGCGGTCAAGAACGAGGAC
>JBGQGU010000132.1:0-7892 GCA_041497655.1 Gammaproteobacteria bacterium | reverse complement strand
CCCGCAAGCGGGGCGGCTGACGAGGTGGAGCAGGGGCCCCAATTTGATTTGGGGATGCGACCCGAGTCAGACGCAAAGGATCGCCGCCCACGATCGCCTGCGAGGTCAGATCCCCGAAAACTCCCGGGGCCCCTCTTCCGCTCTCCGGCGATCCTGCTCCACGCTCCGCCGATCCCTCTTCCGCCCCTCGACGCGCTACCTCGTCACTTTGTCCCATGACTGACAACCGCGTCATCCTTCTCGGCTGCGGCGACGTCGGCCCGATACACGAGCCGATGAGCGCCTATTCCACCCTGGCCAAGCCGACGCTTGTCGGCGCCGACATCCGCGTCGCCCAGGTCGAGCGCGTCTATTCGGAGCGGGGCGTCCTCCAGGTCCAGTCCGGCGGCGCCCACAGCCGCGTCAAGCCGCACATGGCCTCGGTCTTCACCGACTGCGGCTTCGACGTGGTTTCGCTGGCGAGCAACCATGCGATGGACTGGGGGGAGGACGCCTTGCTCGACACCGTCGCGTTGTTCCGGGATAACGGCATGCAGGTTGTCGGCGCGGGCCGCAACCTGGAAGAAGCGCGCCGCCCGGCGCTCCTGGAGCGCAACGGCGTGCGCATTGCCGTTCTCGCTTACTGCTCGATCCTGCAGACGGGCTACGCCGCCGGCCACGACCAGGCCGGTATCGCGCCGCTGCGTGCGCATACCTACTACGAGCCGTTCGATTACCAGGCTGGCGTGCCGCCGCGGGTTGTCACCATCCCGTACGAGGAAGACCTCGCCGGAATGGTGGAGGACATCGCCGCGGCGCGAACGACGGCCCACGTCGTGGTGCTGTCGCTGCACTGGGGCATCCATTTCATTCCCCGCACGATCGCCGATTACCAGGTTACGGTGGCCAGGGCGGCGTTCGAGGCGGGCGCGGACCTGATACTGGGCCATCACGCGCACACGCCCAAGGCGATCGGCGTTTATGGCGGCAAGACCTGTTTCTTCAGCCTGAGCAACTTCATCATGTCCTCGACCGCCAAGACGGCGGAGCTGGCGGCCGACTTCGCGCAGCGCTACGGAGTGGTCATGGATCCCGATTACCCGCACCTCGCGTACGGCGCCGACGCCAAGCGCAGCCTGATCGCCAAGGCGGTGCTGGCGCGCGACGGCGTGAAGCGCGTCTCGTTCCTGCCGGTGCTGATCGACAAGCAATTGCGGCCGGAGGTGCTGCGCCGGGGGGACCCGCGTTTCGAGGACGCGGTCCGCTTCATGGAGCGGGTGTCGGAAGGCTTCGACCACCGATTCTCGGTCGAGGGCGACGAGGTAATCGTAACCGGCACGGCATGAAAACCGCCTGCCGGGGGTGACGACAATAAAGTAGGAGGAGGAAATGATGCGCATTCTGCCGCGGCCGTTGCTGGCGGCCGCGCTGTCAACCTGCCTGATCGCGCCTGTTTGCGCGCAGCCCAAAGCCGCGCCAGCGCCGGCAGGTTATCCGAGCAAGCCGGTGCGCGTGCTGGTCGGCTCGCCCGCCGGCAGCGGCAGCGATGTCATGACCCGCGCGGTCGCCCAGAAGCTGGGCGAGCGGTTGGGGCAGTCGGTGGTCGTGGATAATCGCGCCGGCGCGGCGGGGGCGATCTCGCTGCAGCTGGCGGCGCAGGCGGCGCCCGACGGCTACACGCTGGCGACACTCAGCGCGCAGAACGTGACCGCGATGCTGCTCGGCACGGTGACGACCAATATTCCCCGGGAGCTGGCCCCGGTCGTGCTGATGATCACGCAGCCGTACCTCATGGTCGCGACGCCGTCCCTGCCCGCGGGCTCGGTGAAGGAGCTGATCGCGCTGGCGAAGGCGAAGCCGCTGGTGTACGCGTCGAGCGGCGTCGGCTCGGTCGTGCACCTGGGTATGGAGCTGTTCAAGTCGATGGCGGGCGTCGAGATGACGCACATCCCGTACAAGGGCAGCGGCCTGTCGATGATCGACGTCATGAGCGGCCGCGTCCAGCTCGCGATCACCAACACGCTGACCGCGACGCCGCTGGTGAGAAGCGGCAAGCTGAAGGCGCTTGCGATCACCAGTCCGCAGCGGGTGCAGGCCATGCCCGATCTGCCGACCATCGCCGAATCCGGCGTGCCCGGCTACGAGCTGCGCAGCTGGTACGGGCTGCTCGCGCCGAACCGGACGCCGGCAACCCTCGTGCTCCTGCTCAACCGGGAGGTCGGCGCGCTCATGAATTCCGCGGAAGTGAAGGAGCGGCTCGCCGCGGACGGGGCCGAGGCGGCGGCGGCCAACACCCCCGCCCAGTTCCGCGACCTGATCCATGCCGAGATCGCGCGCTGGGGGAAGATCATCAAGGGCCTGGGGCTCAAGGAAAAGTAGGAGGCGATATGAGCACGATCTCCGGCGCCCGGCACGAAGGCGCCGATGGCAAGGGCAGGGGCGTCACGCGCAAGCTGGCGCGGCACGCCGCGACGCTGCGCTACGAGGCGCTGCCGCCCGCGCTCGTCGACATGATCAAGCAATGCGTGCTGGACACACTGGGCGTCTCGATCGGCGCGAGCACGCTCGCGCCGGAGGCCGCGATACTCGCCGATTACGTGAAGGCGCTGGGCGGTGTGCCCGAGGCGACGATACTCGGCTTCGGCGGAAGAGCGCCCGCGCCGTGGGCGGTCTTCGTCAACGGCAGCCTCGGCCACATGCTCGACTACGACGACCTCGGCGAGAGCGGCCATCCCAGCATCGTGACCATTCCCGTCGCGCTCGCCGTCGCTGAGAAGCTCGGCGGCGTGAGCGGGCGTGATCTCATCACCGCCGTTGCCGCTGGCACCGATGTCATGACGCGGCTCACGCAGGCGATCGACGTCCCGGACTGGACGATGACGGAGGGCTGGTTCGCGACCCAGCTCATGGGGTTCCTCGCCGGCGCTGCCACCGCCGGTCGCCTGCTCGGGCTCGATGTGGAGCAGATGGAAAACGCCCTCGGCATCGGCTTCAACCAGATGAGCGGCAGTCGCCAGATGGCGGTCGGCGCAGCCACGCACATGCGCGCCATGCAGGCGGGGTTCTCGGGCCAAGGGGCTATCCTGGCAGCGGAGCTGGCACAGCGTGGCATTATCGGGTCGAAGGAGATCGTCGAGGGCCGTTACGGCTTCTTCAGGACTTACATTCGCGGGCGCGAGCCGGACTGGAACGCGATCGTGGACGGCCTCGGAACGCGCTTTCCGTTGATCGAGAAGCACGGCTTCAAGGTCTGGCCTGCGTGCGCCTACACGCGACCGACCAACGCCGCGACGTTGTACTTGCGGGAACGGCACGGACTGAAACCGGAGGACATCGAATCGATCACGATTGTCGGCGGCACGGGTGGCACGCAGCTCCTCTCGGAGCCGCTGGAGTTGAAGCGCCGGCCCCAGGTCAGCATCGACGGCAAGTACAGCATCCCGTTCACGACCGCGGTGATGATGGTGAAGGGGAACGTCACTCTGCACGACTATACGGAGGAGGGCCTGCGGGACCCGCGCGTGCTCGCGATGGCCGACCGGGTGAGCTACCGGCCCGCCGCCGGACCGCCGGGCGGCAGGGGTGGATCCTCCGACATTTCGAAAACTTCCGTGGAAATCGTCACCCGGGACGGGAGGGTCCTCGCGCACCGGCCCGACGGCGTGCCCGGCGATCCAAAACACCCGGTCAGTTGGGAACACCTGGAGGCGAAGTTCCGGGATTGCGTTTCGTTTTCGGCGAAGCCGGTCCCGGCGGGGAACCTGGACCGCGCCGCCGAGCTGATGCGCAACCTGGAAAACATTTGCGACGCGACGCAAGTCGTCCGTCTGTTCGCGTAACGGTCCGGCGGATATCGGGACGGAGAACGAGATGGCGAAGAATGGCTTCAAGATTTTCGACACCGATACCCATGTAGGGCCGTACCTGGACGTCCTGGAAAAGTACCTGACCGATGCGGAGAAGGCGAAGTTGCCGGCGTGGGATCAATACAAGTCGTCGACCAACCGCGGCTACGCCATCTACGCCAGGGGCCAGCGTCACTACCGCCGCCGGCTGGGCGCCGCCGACCCCCAAGACACCCGGGGCCAGTACATGGCCGGGTTCACGGGCGCGCACGGCGCGCGCAAGCCGCACCCGCGCGTGGATTACGACCCCGCGGAGCGCATCAATGACATGGACTACGAGGGCGTGGACGTCAATCTCACGCTGCCCTCCGGATGGTTCGGAACGTGGACCGCGGGCGACGACGTGGCGCTCGAGTCGGGGATGTACCGCGCCTATCACCGCTGGATGGAGGATTACTGCAGCGCCTATCCCGATCGCATCGGCGGCGTGATCCTCGCCTGCGCGCGCGACGTGCCGGGCAGCCTCGAGGAAATCCGCCGCTGGGGACGATCGCGCTGGGCGTGGGGGCTGATGGTGTACGCGCCGTATGGCATGCCACTCGATCATCCGGACCTCGAGCCGGTGTGGGCCGCCGCCCAGGACCATGACCTGGCGGTCGCGCTGCACACCTTTACCGTGATGCCGCCGTACGCGCCGGGCGGGCTCGACACCTGGGACAACCTGTTCCTGCAGCGGTCCGCTGCGCACCCGTGGTGCGGCATGCGCAACATGGCCGCGTTGATCGGAGCCGGTGTGATGGACCGGTATCCCAGACTGCGCATCGGCACGCTCGAAGCGGGGCATGGCTGGCTGCCGTTCTGGATGGAGCGGCTGAACGAGCATGCCAGGACGATCCGCTCCGCGCTGCCCCAGCTGAAGAGCGCGCCGGGCGAATACGTGACGAGCGGCCGTTATTTCCAGAGCATCGAGGCCCCGGAGGGCGCGAAGCTGACCAACGCGGTGATCGACCTCATCGGAGAGGACGTGCTGATGTACGCTTCCGACTATCCGCACGGCGAAAGCCATTTTCCCCACACGGTGGAGATGGTGATGGGCTGGGACATGCCGCAGGCGCGCAAGCGCAAGCTGTTCTGGGACAACGCCGTTCGGTACTACGCCCGCTGCGGCTTGAAGTAGATTCCAACAACGGGGAGGAGGGGCGTCATGAAGCATCGTGGGCTGGTCGCCGCGGTTGTGGCGGCGGGCGCGCTGTCGCCCTGCGTGGTTCTCGCGCAGGGCGCGGCCGAATCGTTTCCGGCGAAGCCAGTGCGGGTAATCGTCGGTCTCGCACCCGGCGGCGGCACCGATGTCCAAGCGCGCCTGCTCTCGCAGCGGCTCTCCGCCAACCTCAACCGCTCGTTTGTCGTGGAGAATCGCACTGGCGCGGGCGGTACGCTCGCCTACGCGCAGGTCGCCAGGTCGCCCGCGGACGGCTACACGCAGCTTGCCGTGGCGAGTGGCTATTCGATCACGCCCGCGGTCTACGCGATGCTGCCCTACGACCCGATCAAGGATTTCGCGCCGATCTCGCTGGTGATCCAGGCGCCGATCCTGCTGATGGTACACCCGTCCCTGCCGGTGCAATCGACGAAGGAGCTCGTCGCGCTCGCGAAGGCCAGGCCCGGCGTGCTCGACGGCGCGTCCGCGGGCCACGGCACCTCCAATCACATGGCGCTCGAGCTGTTCAACCTGCTGGCCGGGACGAAGATCACCCACATTCCGTACAAGGGCACGGGACCGGCGCTGATCGACGCGATGTCGGGACAGGTGCCGGTTATCTTCGGCAACATCCTGTCGTCGCTTCCGTACGTGCGGCAGGGCCGCCTGAAGGCTCTGGCGGTGACCAGCGCCCGGCGGGCCAAGGCCGTGCCCGAGCTGCCCACCGTCGCGGAATCCGGGGTGCCCGGCTACGAAACGACCACGTGGCTTGCCTGGCTCGCGCCCGCCCGCACGCCCCCCGCGATCGTCGGCCGGATGAGCGCCGAGCTGGCGAAGGCCGTGCGCTCGCCCGACGTGATGGACAGCCTGGTCGGCGACGGCGGCGAGCCGGTCGGCAGCAGCCCGGAGCAGCTCGCCCAGCATCTCAACTCGGAGATCGCGCGCTGGCGCAAGGTCGTCAAGGCCGCGGGCATGAAGGTCGAATGAATGGAATGACGTCGGCCGGTTGCTGCGGGGCGATGCTGGTCGCGGCGCTGGCCGCGGCGCTGCCCTGCGCCGCTGCCGCGCAGGGCGCGGCCGGATTCTTCCCGGCCAAGCCGGTGCGGGTGGTCGTGCCCCAGGCCACGGGCGGCGCGACCGACATCCAGGCGCGGCTGTTTGCTGCCAGGATGAGCCAGAACCTGGGCCAGCAATTCATCGTTGACAACCGCGTGGGGGGAGGGGCGGCGGGCGTCGTTGCGCTGACCACGGTCGCCAGGGCCGCGCCGGATGGCTATACGCTGCTGGCGGTCGTGCCGAGCTTCACGTTCTCCCCGGCCTTGTACAAGAACTACCCGGTCGACCCGATCAAGGATTTTGCGCCGGTGTCGTGGATGACCCGCGCCCCGTACTTGCTGGTGGTCAACGCTTCCAGCCCGGCAAAGTCGGTGAAGGATTTCATCGCATATGCGAGGGCGCAACCCGAGGGGCTCTTTTTCGGCGCGGGCAATATGGGCAGCGGCACCCATCTCGTGACCCTGTGGTTTCTCTCCGCGGCAAACGTCAAGGCCGCGTACGTTCCCTACCGCAGCGTCGGGCTCGCCATGCTCGACCTGACCGCGGGCAGGATCGATGCGACGCTTGCGAATGTCTTGAGCGCCGTGTCTCACGTGAAAGCCGGCAAACTACGCGCTTTGGGGATCAGCACCGCCCCGCGTTCCAGGGTCCTGCCCGACTTGCCTACGATCGCGGAACAAGGGGTGCCCGGCTATGACGCGTCCACCTTCCACGGCTATGCCGCGCCAGCGGGCACGCCCGCGGCCATCGTGGACAAGCTCAGCGCGGAATTCGCCAGGGTCGTCAAATCTCCGGAGGTCGCGGAGCGGCTTTCCGATGATGGCGGCGAGCCCATAGGCAGTACTCCGCATGAATTCCGGCAGTTTATCGCTTCGGAAATCCTCGTCTGGCGCAAGGTCGTGATGGGCACCGGCATGCGCGTCGAGTGAAATGCCGGCGCGGTCCGTGTTATTGTTGCGGCCTTGTCGGAAAAAACCAGGGAGAACGACATGTTGAATGCCGCGATCTACGGACTGGGGCGGTGGGGCAACCGCCTGGTGGAGTCGGTGCAGGGGAGCAACAAGATCCGCATCGTGAAGGGAATCTCCCGCGATCCCGCGAAACACAAGGAGTTCTCGCAAAAAACCGGCATCAAGGTCGTCTCATCCTACGGGCGGGTGCTGAAGGACCCCGAGATCGGCGCCGTCATATTGGCGACGCCGCACTCCCTGCATTTGAAGCAGATCGCGCAGGCGGCCAAGGCGGGCAAGCACGTTTTTGTCGAGAAGCCGATCACGTTGACGCGCAAGACCGCCGAGAAGGCGGTCGAGGCGTGCCGGGCGGCAGGCATCACGCTCAGCATCGGCTTCAATCGCAGGCACGCGCCGTCGTTCGTCGAGATGATGTATCGGATCCGCTCCGGCAAGATCGGCGACGTGCTGCACGTCGAGGCGACGCATTCCGGGCCCACCGGCTACAACCTGGATATGAGCAGCTGGCGCTCCACCCGCGCCGAGGCCCCGGCGGGAGGGATGACGGCGCGCGGCATCCACACGCTCGACGGCATGATCCAGATCGCGGGACTCGCCACGAGCGTCTATGCGTTCAGCGACAAGCGCAAGCTGCCCGCCGATGTGGACATGGACGATACGACATCGATGCTGCTCAAATTCGCGAGCGGCGCGACCGGCTCGCTCAGCACCGTGTTCGTGACCGCCGACCTCTACCGCATGCACGTCTTCGGGTCGAAGGGCTGGATCGAGATGCGCGGCGACACCGAGCTCATCATGCGCGGCCTCCAGGGCCAGCCGGAGCGGATCACGCTGCCGGCGGTG
>JBGQGU010000131.1:0-7989 GCA_041497655.1 Gammaproteobacteria bacterium | reverse complement strand
GCAATGAGACTTGCCCCACTATGCTAGCGAAATTTCCCTGCTTTGCATAGGGCCAGCGTCAAGCCCGCATGCCGCCACGGGCCGGTCGCGTCTGATAAGATATGGACTCTGCGCGCGATTTCAAGTCAGGTCGAAATCCCGAAGGAATACTATGACTTACGTCGTGATCGAGACGTGCATCAAGTGCAAGTATACCGATTGCGTCGATGTGTGCCCGGTGGACTGTTTCCGCGAAGGCCCCAACATGCTCGTCATCGATCCCGACGAGTGCATCGACTGCACTCTGTGCGTCGCGGAATGCCCGGTGGAAGCCATATTCGCCGAGGACGACGTGCCCGACAAGGAGAAGCACTGGACCCAGGTCAATGCTGAGCTCGCCAAGGTTTGGAAGCCCATCATCGAGAAGAAGCCGGCCCCGCCCGATGCCGACGAGTGGGCTAAAATTAAGGAAAAGGAACATCTGCTCGAGAAGTAAGCATGCGCCAGTGGACGTCGGCATCGTCCGCGTTCCGCGGTCGCATCCCCGGAAACCGGGGCCCCTGCTCCACGCGTCACGCGGATACGCCTCCGAGTGGACCAAGATCAAAGAAAAAGAGCATCTCCTCGAGAAGTAACCCGCGCGGGGCGGTGAAGCGTCGCCCCGGCGCATAGAGCCATGCAGCACGACCTCGCGCAGCGGATTGAAGCCGGATGCGTGGTCGTCACGCCCAATCGCCGGCTTGCGGCGCATCTCACGAGCGAATTCGATCGCGCGCAAGTTGCCGCCGGCAAGACGGCTTGGCCGAGCGCCGACTGCGTTTCCCTCAATGCGTTTCTCGAACGCACCTGGGCGGAGATCACGCGCTGTTCCGCGGGCGCGGCGCTGCTTTCCCCTCATCAGGAGGCCGTACTGTGGGAGCGGGCCGTGTCCGACTCGCCGCAGGGCGCGGCGCTGCTCCATCCCGAGGCGGCAGCGCGCGCCGCGCGCGAGGCGTGGAGAATTCAGTGCGCCCACCATATCGAGCTCGATCGTTACCGCTCCGCCCTCGATGAAGACGGCCAGGCCTATCTTCACTGGTCAGACCAGTACCGCGCGCTCCTGCGCGCGGGCAACTGGCTCGATACGGTGCGCATGCCGGACGCGATCATCGTGGCGCGGCAAGCAGGGGCCGGGCTGGCCACCCGCGCCCTCGTGCTTTATGGGTTCGACCTGATCGCGCCGCAACACCGCGCCCTCTTCGATGCGTTGGCGAGGGACGGCTGGCAGGTGTCGGAAATGGCTGCGCATCCGCGCGCGGGCAGCGCCCTCCGCGCCGCGTACGACGACCGCGAAGCGGAGCTCGCGGCGGTGGCGTGGCAGGTGAAGGAAGCGCTCGCGTCCCGGCCCGATGCGCGCATCGGCGTCGTCGTGCCCGATCTCGCGGCGGCGCACAGCGACGTGCTGCGCATATTCGACGACGCACTCGATCCTGCGCGGGTGCTGGGCGCCTCGCGCGAGCGCCCGCGGCCCTACAACGTCTCGCTCGGGCTCCCGTTGTCCGGGCATCCGCTCGTCCATACGGCGCTCCTCATCCTTGAGCTCGCGCGCGGGGATCTCGCGCTCGAGGACGCGGGCTCGCTCCTGCGCAGCCCCTTCATCGCGGGGGCAGAGCAGGAACTCGCCCCCCGCGCGCTGCTCGACCGGGACCTCAGAAGCGACGGCCGGCCAGTGGTCGGGCTGCGCCTGCTCGCGCGCCGCGCCCGCGGCGAAAATCCGGGCGATTCGGCCGGCTGTCGCGAGCTTGCCGTGCGTTTGGCTGCGTGGGTCAAGCTCGCTGAAGCAGCGTGCCAGGGCAGGCAGCCGCCGTCGCAGTGGAGCAGGGTGTTCCAGCGGCTGCTCGCGGGCCTCGGTTGGCCGGGAGAGCGCACGCTCGACTCCGCGGAGTATCAGGCCTTCGTCAAGTGGCGGGAAACCGTGTCTTCGCTCTCCGCGCTCGATCTCGTCGCGGCGCGTCTGGGCTACGACGACGCGCTTGCGCGACTGAAGCGCATCGCCGCAGAGACCGTCTTTCAACCCGAGACTCCGGATGTGCCGGTGCAGGTGCTGGGCGTGCTGGAGGCGAACGGGCTCGAGTTCGACCGGCTCTTCGTCACGGGCTTGAGCGACGAGGCGTGGCCGTCGCCGCCGCGTCCCAATCCCTATCTCCCGCTGGCGCTGCAGCGCGCGCACGGCGTGGCGCACGCAACAGGCGATTGGCAGCTCGAGTTCGCGCGCCGGACGACGTCGTTCTGGCTCGGCGCCGCCCCTGAGGTGCGATTGTCCTGGCCGCGGCGCGAGGGCGAGCGCGCGCTCGGAATGAGCCCGCTGTTGAAATCTGTTGCTGACGCCGAGCCTGCTTTGGGCAAGGTCGAAGGGTTGCGCGGCGCGATCTTCGCCTCCCGTGCCATCGAGGAGATCGCGGATTTCGCGGCGCCTGAGCTGCCGGCGGGTATCGACGTGAAGGGCGGCGCGGAATTCTTCCTGAACCAGGCGGCCTGCCCGTTCCGGGGCTTTGCCGCACACCGGCTGGGCGCGCAGGCGCTCGATGCGGCGCGCGTGGGCCTCGATCCGCGCGACCGCGGCGGCCTCGTGCACCGCGCCGCGGAATATCTCTGGAAGGAACTGGCAAGCAGCGCGCGTCTGGCGGCGATGAGCGGAGAAGAGCTCAAAGCCGTGGTCGCACGCGCCGTGGCCGCCGCGGCGGAGATCATGCGCAAGCGACGCCCCGACGTCATGACCGAAGCTTTCGCCGAGCTGGAGCGCAGCCGCGTGGAGGCGCTGCTCGCGCGCCTGCTCGCGCTGGAGAAAACGCGTGCGCCCTTCGCCGTGATGGGCCGCGAGGAGCCGCGCCCAGTCAGCGTCGCGGGCGTGCGGGTCGAGACGCGGCTCGACCGCGTGGACCGGCTAGAGGATGGCAGCCACGTCGTGCTCGACTACAAGACGAGCCGCGAGGTGGACGTCGCCGACTGGCTGGGCGAGCGTCCCGACGAGCCGCAGCTGCCGCTTTACGCCGCCAGCGGGCGCGGCGAGCTCGCCGCTGTCGCCTTCGCGCAGCTCAACGTCCGGCAGGTGAGATTCGAGGGACTGTCGCGGACGGCCGGCGTGCTGCCCGGGGTGCCGACGCTGGCGGACTCGCGGAAGGCGTCGGCTCAATACGCCGACTGGAAGTCGCTGCTCGAGGGCTGGCGCGCCGTGCTCGAGGCCCTCGCGCGCGAGTATCTCGCCGGCCGGGCCGAGGTCGCGCCGAAGAACTACCCCGACACCTGCAAGCATTGCGATTTCCCCACGCTCTGCCGCGTGCAGGAGCTGAAGGACCGCGGGCCGGCGGCCGAGGGAGAAAACGGTGAGTAAATCTTCGCAGGACCTCGAAGGGCTGCGTGCCCAGGATGCAGGGGCGCGGCGCGAAGCGCTCGAGGCCGCGCGCTCCTTTATCGTGCAGGCGCCGGCGGGCTCGGGCAAGACCGAGCTCCTGATCCAGCGCTACCTCGCGCTGCTCGCGCGTGCGGACGCGCCGGAAGAGATCGTCGCCATCACATTTACCCGGAAAGCGATGGCGGAGATGCGAGCGCGCGTGCTGGAGGCGCTTGCCCGCGCGGAGGACGACGCCCCGCCCGCGAAACCACACGAGCGCGCAACCTGGGAGCTCGCCCGCGCCGCGCGCGCCCGTGACCGCGCCGCCGGCTGGGGCATCGCCGAAAACCCCAACCGGCTGCGCATCCAGACCATCGATTCGCTATGCCACTGGCTCACGCGCGAGCTGTCGCTCGCCTCCGGCTTCGGCGCCCAGCCCGAGACGCTGGAGGACGCGGATGCGCTCTACGCGGAGGCGGCGGGCCGCACGCTCGCCCGGCTTGACTCGAAGGAGCCGTCGGCGCGCCACGTCGCGACCGTGCTCCGGCACCTCGACAATCACGTCGAGCGCGCGCAGGAACTGATCGCGGACATGCTCAAGGTGCGCGACCAGTGGCTGCGGTCGGTGACGCGCGCGCATGGAAAGGAACGCGAGGTGCTGCAGCAAGCACTCGCGAACGCCACGCGCGACGCGCTCGCGAACCTCGCGGCGTTGCTGCCGGCGGAAGCGCGCGCGGAGCTCGTCGCCTCCGCGCTGTACGCCGCCGGAAATCTGGCGGCGGAGGGAAAGGCTTCGCCCATCACCGCCTGCGGCGGCATGAAATCCGTCCCCGGCGCCGAGCCAGGGGACCTCGAGGCGTGGCGCGGCATCGCTGAATTGCTGCTGACGCAGGCGGGTGGCGTGCGGCGGAGCGTAGACGCGCGGCAGGGCTTCCCCGCCGCGACGGGCGCAAAGGGTGCGGAGCGTCAGAAGCGCGAGGACGCGAAGAAAGCGTTCGAAGCGCTGGCGCAGCAGCTCGCGCCGCATCGCACCTTCCTCGAGCAGCTGCACTTCGCGCGGTCGCTGCCGCCCCCGGTCTATACCAACGCGCAATGGGAGGTCGTTGAAGCGCTGGCAGCAGTGTTGCCCGTCGCGGTCGCGATACTCAAGGTGCTGTTCCAGGAGCGCGGGCAGGTGGACTTCACGGAAGTCTCGCAGCGCGCCGTGCAGGCGCTCGGCGAGCCCGACGCGCCCACCGACCTTGCGCTCGCGCTCGACTATCGGATCCGCCACGTCCTGGTGGACGAGTTCCAGGACACGTCCTGGAGCCAGTACGATCTCCTCGCAGGGCTCACCGCCGGCTGGCAGCCGGGCGATGGCCGCACGCTCTTCGTGGTGGGCGACCCGATGCAGTCCATCTACCGCTTTCGCAAGGCGGAGGTCGGCCTTTATATGCGCGCCTGGCACGAGGGTATCGGGCCGGTGACGCTGGAGCGCCTCGTGCTTGCCGTCAACTTTCGCTCGACGGGCGCGATCGTCCGGTGGTTCAACGCAGCATTCGAGCAGGTGCTGCCGGACGAGGAGGACCTCGCAAGCGGCGCGGTGCCGTTTTCGCCTTCGGTCGCGGACAGCGACGCGCCCGAAGGCGTAGTACCGCAGGTCCACGCCCTCGCTTCGACCGACCGGGCGGCGGAGGCCCGGCTAGTAGCCGGGCTCGTGCGCGAGGCGCTCGCGGAAAATCCTGGCGGCGAAGTGGCGCTGCTCGTGAGGAGCCGCGCCCATCTCGCGGAAATCGCGCCGGCGCTGAAGGACGCGGGGATATCCTTCCAGGCGATCGAGATCGAGCTGCTGGGTCACCGCCCGGTCGTGCAGGACCTGCTCGCTCTCACGCGCGCGCTCGTCCACGCGGCCGACCGCGTCGCCTGGCTCTCCGTGCTGCGCGCGCCGTGGTGCGGGCTGACGCTGGCCGACCTCGAGGCCCTGGCGAGCCACGACCGCGGCGCGGCGCTGTGGACGCTCACGAACGATGCCGCGGTCCTCGCGCGGTTGAGCGGGGACGGAAAGCAGCGCCTCACGCGCGTGCGCGATGCGCTCGGCGCCGCGCTCGCCGCGCGACGGCGCGGGCCCCTCGCGCGCTGGGTCGAGGGCGCGTGGCTCGCGCTCGGCGGCCCCGCCTGCGCGCGGGACGCAACCGATCTCGAGGACGCGCGCGTATTCTTCAAGCTCCTCGAGGCGCTCGATGAAGGCGGAGACCTTCCCGAGCTCGAGACACTCGCAGAGCGTGTCGCGAAGCTCTACGCGCTGCCGGACGCCGGGGCGGACGCCGCGAGCGTGCAGCTCATGACCATCCACAAAGCGAAGGGCCTGCAGTTTGACACCGTGATCCTGCCGGGGCTGGGCTATCCGCCGCGCCGCGACGATCCGAAGCTCCTGCTATGGCTCGAGAGACCCAGAATGTTTCCCCCTCTCCCGCGCGGGAAGAGGTGCGCCGAAACGTTGAGCAGGGGCCCCATTCATGGGGATGCGACCGTGGAGGCGCACATAAGCACGCGGCCAGGCGCGGCGCCGCATCCCGCTGCGGGGTCGCATCCATCGGCTAATGCCGACGGAATCCTGCTCCACCCTTGCGGGCGCGGGGTGAGGGGGGAGGCCGATCTCCTGCTCGCGCCGATCCGCGAGGCGGCGGCGGAAGCCGACCCGATCTACGAGTACCTGAAGGCGCTTGAATCCGCGAAGGAGGAGCATGAGGCCGCGCGGCTGCTCTACGTCGCGGCGACGCGCGCGAGATCGAAATTACACCTCGTCGGCCAAGTGGACTGGAAAGCGGAGCGTGCGGCAAAACCCAGGTCGCGGTCGCTGCTCGAGCACTTGTGGCCGGCGGTCTCGAGCGAATTCGAGCGGCGAGGGGCGCAAGCCCCCGCTGCCGTGATCGATCAAGCGGGCGAGGCGCCGCCGCACGCGATCCGCCGCTTCGCGTCCGGCTGGAAGCCGCCCGAGCCGCCCGCGGCTGTCGCCTGGAAGCCGCCCGCCGGACCCGAGTACCAGGCGAAAAGCCCGCACGACGAGGTCGAGTTCACGTGGGCGTCCGAGACTGCGAAGCACGTGGGGACCGTCGTGCACCGCTTTCTCCAGATCGTCGCGGAGGAGGGGATCGCGAGATGGGACGCGCGGCGCGTGGCGTCCCTGCGAGAGGTCTTCGCCAGGGACTTACAACGGCTGGGCGTTCCCGAGGCTGAGAGGAAAGGCGCAGTGACGCGCGTTCACGATGCTCTCGCCGCGTGCCTCGCTGACGAGCGCGGGCGCTGGGTGCTCGGCACTCACGAGCGCGCGGAGTCGGAGCTGCGCCTGACGGGGGCGCTGGGGGAGGAGATCGTGAGAGTTGCCATCGACCGCACTTTCGTGGACGAACAGGGCACGCGCTGGATCGTGGACTACAAGACCGGCACGCACGAGGGCGGGGACATGGAGTCCTTCCTCGACCGCGAGCGCGAGCGCTACCGGTCACAGCTGGAGCGCTACGCCGCCCTCATGCGCGGCATGGATGACCGCCCGATCCGGCTGGGCCTTTACTTTCCGCTACTGGGAGGATGGAGGGAGTGGGCGCCGTAGGGCGGAGCAGGGGCCCGGCTTGCCGGGTGCGACCCAAGGAGGGCGCGTCGGAGCGTTGAGCAGGGGCCCCACTTGTGGGTGCGACCAAGGAGGGCGCGTCGGAGCGTTGAGCAGGGGCCCCGCTTTCGGGGATGCGACCGCGGAGACGCGCGAAGCAGCCGACAGCACGGATTTGGAATCTTGCCGCATGCGGTTCAGAGGCTGCGCGCAAGGCAGCCGACACCGTCGAGTTCAATATTTGCCGATCGCCTGTCGGAGGCTGCGACCGGGCGGCCGACGTGATGTCTCGTTTGCTTGCCGATGACCTCTCAGAGGCCGCGGAGGCGACGGCTGAGGACGATCCCACCCGCTTCATAAAGCTTGATCTCGCGCAAGGTCTTGCGCGCCCCGGGATGGCTATACTGATCGCGGGTTCCCATCCGACCCCAGGGCACGACCATGAAGGAAAACATCAAGTACATCCTCGACGAATCGCGCATTCCCCGCTACTGGTACAACATACTGGCAGACCTGCCTTCGCCCCCGCCGCCCGTGCTGCACCCGGGCACCATGAAGCCGGTGGGCCCGGACGATCTCGCGCCGCTCTTCCCGATGTCGCTGATCGCGCAGGAGGTCACGACCGAGCGCGAGGTGGAGATCCCGGGGCCGGTGCGCGAGATCTACAAGCAGTGGCGCCCGACCGCGCTCTTTCGCGCGCGCCGGCTCGAGAAGGCGCTTGGAACGCCGGCACGCATCTACTACAAGTACGAGGGGGTGAGCCCCGCCGGCAGCCACAAGCCCAACACCGCGGTGGCGCAAGCCTTCTACAACAGGGAAGCGGGGGTGAAGCACATCACCACCGAGACCGGCGCGGGGCAGTGGGGCTCGGCGCTCGCCTTCGCCGGCGCGCTCTTCGGCATCGAAGTGAAGATCTTCATGGTGCGCGTCTCCTACGACCAGAAGCCGTACCGAAGGGCGCTCATGGAAACCTACGGCGCGCGCTGCGTGCCCTCGCCCTCGAACGAGACGCAGTCGGGCCGCGCGGTACTGGCGAAGAACGCGAAGCACCCGG
>JBGQGU010000130.1:0-8020 GCA_041497655.1 Gammaproteobacteria bacterium | reverse complement strand
TTGGCCGCCTCGCGTATCGTCGCTGCCAGTTGATTTATCAAATGGTCCATTGAAAATCTTGACGCAAAGACGCTAAGGCGCAAAGGAATCTTGGGCGTGTCTCAAAATGCTCCCTCGCCCCGTGCCAACGGGGAGAGGGCTAGGGTGAGGGGTAACGGAAGTGCCGCACTACGTAGGGACGAACATTATGTGCTTGTGCCCCCTCACCCTAACCCTCTCCCCATGAACTAGGGGAGAGGGAATCTTTGGGACAGGTTCCAGATAAGTTCAGTAATCTTTGCGTCTTTGCGCCTTTGCGTCGAGCTTCTGATCAAAACCGCGGAAGCTCAGGGAACTTTTCCTGCCCGCGATGCACGTGCATGCGCCCGAACTCGGCGCAGCGCGCGAGCGTCGGCACGGCCTTGCCGGGATTGAGCAGCCCGTGCTCGTCGAAGGCGCGCTTCACAGCATGGAAGGCCTCGAGCTCCGCCGGCTTGAACTGCACGCACATCTGATTGATCTTCTCGACACCCACGCCGTGCTCGCCGGTGATCGTGCCCCCGACCTCGAGGCACAGCTCGAGGATCTCCGCGCCGAAGGCTTCAGTGCGCGCCAGCTCGCCCGGCTGGTTCGCGTCGTAGAGGATGAGGGGATGCAGGTTGCCGTCGCCGGCATGGAATACGTTGGCGCATCGCAACCCGTACTTGCCCTCCAGTTCCGTGATCCGTCGCAGCACCGTGCCGAGGTGCTTCCTTGGGATCGTGCCGTCCATGCAGTAGTAGTCGGGCGAGATGGCCCCCGCCGCGGGGAACGCCGCCTTGCGCCCGGCCCAGAAGCGCAGCCGCTGGGCCTCGTCGCGCGAGACCTCCGTCTGCACTGCGCCGCTTCTCTCCATCACTTCCTGGATGCGCCGGATGTCGTCGGCCACTTCGTCACGCGTGCCATCGGCCTCGCACAGCAGGAGCGCTGCGACGTCCGTGCGGTAGCCGGCGCGCGCGAAATTTTCCACTGCGCGGGTAGCGGCCTGGTCCATCATCTCGAAGCCGGCGGGAACAATGCCGGCAGCGATGATGTTCGCCACCGCCTGGCCGGCCTTCTCGATGTCGTCGAACGCGGCCATCACGACCTGGGCGTATTCCGGCTTCGGCAGCAACCGCACGGTCACCTCGATCACCACGCCGAGCAATCCTTCGGAGCCGGTCATCAGCGCGAGCAGATCGTAGCCGGCGGCGTCGAGCGCCTCGCTCCCGATCTCGACGATTTCGCCTTCGATGGTGGCGATGCGCAGTTTCAGTATGTTATGGACAGTGAGCCCGTACTTGAGGCAGTGGATGCCGCCGGAGTTCTCCGCGACGTTGCCGCCGATGCTGCAGGCAAGCTGGCTAGAGGGATCCGGCGCGTAATACAGCCCGAGTGGCGCGACGGCGTCCGAGATCGCGAGGTTGCGCACTCCAGGCTGCACACGGGCGGTGCGCGCCCGCTCATCAATTTCGACGATGCGCATGAATTTCGCGAGGGAGAGCAGCACGCCGTTGCCGAGGGGGAGGGCGCCGCCGGAAAGTCCGGTACCCGCGCCGCGCGCGACCACCGGCACCTTGAGCCTGTGACAGGTCTTGAGGATGCGGCAGACCTGGTCCTCGGTCTCCGGCAGCGCGACCACCATCGGGACCTGGCGGTAGGCGGTCAACCCGTCGCACTCGTAGGGCTTGACGTCCTCGTGATCGAACAGGATAGAGGAGTCGGGCAGGAAGGTGCCCAGCGCGGCGACCACCTCCCGCTGGCGGGCGAGGTCAACGGCAACCTGTTCTGCGACAGCGGTCATGCGGGCATTCTAGCTAACCGTAAATGCGGACGCTAGCGCGCTGCTTCCGGTGCGCGCGTTCGAACGGACGATAATCGCCGTTCAACGCGCGCGGAAGAAGCGATATATACTTGCATGAATCGTCGGAACTCTTCGAGAATTACACCTGAGCAGGCATATCGGGACAAATGATGAACGACGAGAAAATCAAGGTACGGGTAACTGAAACCGGGCAGACCATCGAGGTTGTGGTGTTCAACAAGCGGCCCGAGCACATCGAGGTGGTGATCGGCGAAGGCATCCACAACGTCAAGTGCACGCTGGCGCCGACGCGCAACGGGCTCGCCTATGCCGGGTCGGTGATGGGGCGGGAGATCGTGTACGAGCGGAGCCGCGAGCAGGTCAAGGCCGATATCGACAGGCTCAATCCAGCCGTGCGGAAATCCAGCCGGCGTTGATCGCTACTCCGCCTTGGCGCCGGACGCTTTCACGACTTTTGCCCACTTCGTCATCTCGGACCGGATGTAGGCCGAGAACTCTTCGGGCGTGCTGCTGGTGGGTTCCATGCCCTGAGCGAGCAGCCGTTCGCTCACATCCGGCAGGCGCAGCGCGCGCGCGATCTCCTGGTTAATCCTTGCGACGATGGCAGCCGGGGTCTTTGCCGGCACTACGGTCCCGAACCAGTTGGTGGCGACGTAGCCGGGCACGCCGGCTTCGATCATCGTCGGAAGTTCCGGCGCCGCTGGAGCGCGCTTCGCCCCCGTGGTCGCGAGCGCGCGCAGCCTGCCGGCCTGCACGTGGGCGTACGTGCCGAGGATGGTGGGAAAGCTCACCTGCACGTGGCCGGCGATGAGGTCGATCATCGCGGGACCCTGGCCCTTGTATGGAACGTGGACCATGTCGGTTCCCGTCATGACCTTGAACAGCTCGACCGCGAGCTGGCTGGGCAGCCCGGCGGAGGCGTAGGTGAGCTGCCCGGGCCTGGCTTTGGCGAGGGCGATCAGCTCCCTCACGGAGCGCGCGGGTAGCGAAGGGTGCACGACCGCGATCGCAGGGCCGGAAGTGAGCTGCGTAACGGGCGCGAAATCGCGCACGCTGTCATAGGGGAGCTTGGCGTAGAGGCTCACGTTGATCGCGAACCCGGCTGAAATCACCTGCACCAGGTGGCCGTCAGGATCCGCCCGGGCTGTGAGCTCGGTCGCGATGATGGTGTTGCCGCCGGCGCGGTTTTCCACGACGACCGTCTGGCCCCACGCTTCGGTGAGCTTGGGACCGATCAGCCGCGCCTGGATGTCCGCCGGGCCGCCGGCCGCAAATGGAACAATCAGGCGCACCGGTTTCGATGGGTACGATTGAGCGAACGATGTTCCCGCAGTAAGCGCCAGCACGATGATCGAGAACAGAACGCGCTTCATGTTGTCCTCAGCCCCAGAAAACGCACGTGGGATCGCGATCCACTTCAGTGAGAAGCGTTTCGAAGTTCCGGGTAGCCGTCATGTCCTCGCATCGCCGCCACCGCCGATTCCGGTCGCGCCGGTAGAGCGACCAAAGGCCGGTGACGGAACGGTACCGAAACTGGGCAACCGGGGATCTCAGCCATACCGCAGGATCGTCGAAACCCGGCCGAATCTTGAACAGCGTGATGGAGTTGCCGCGGATCGTGTGGCCGAGCCGAGTCCCGTGCTGAACGTGCGCGAGCATGCGGCGGTCGTAGAAACGGGCGAGCAATCGCTCAACGAGGCGCTGTTCGAACTTGGGCAGCACGCTTCGATCTCATTTCCCAATGGGGCCCCGCAGCGGTACTAGCCAGGGCAGCGAGCAGCGGGAAAGGAAGTCGATTCACGACTCACGAATCACGCTTCATCAAGCCAGTTTACACCGGGTCCGGGTGTCCGGTTCCGCCGGATGTATTGCGCTACAGGAACGGCTCGGCGCGCTTGAGCAAGTCGGCGATCCCGGGCTCGTTTGGATTGCGCGGTTTGCCCGGGTGAATGATCGAGACCTGGCAGGTCTCCGCCGCCTCCACTAACTCGCGGTAGGTCCCGGCGTTGATGTCCGCGATGTAGGCCTGCTTGTTCGCATCGTAGACGAACATGCGGTTGTTGAGGTTGGTGCACTCGTTGCAGGTCGTGCAGCGCGGCGTTTCGATATAGGCCTCGTCCGAGGGCTTTTCCGGCTCGGCGGCTTCGGCCGCTGCGGGACCCGCCTTGGGCGCAGCCGGTGCGGCAGACGCCGGGGCCGCGGGCGCTACCGCCGCGGGCGCGGGCTTCGCTTCTCGCTTGAGGGCCTCGATCTCGCGTTGCTTCTGCTCTTCCCAGGTCTTGCGTTCCCGCGCGAGCAACTGCTCCGCCTGCGAGCTGCGTATGCCGCCCAATTCCTGCAGGCTGTGCCACATCTCCCGGCAGCGGTGCGCGGCCGCGAGCAGTTTTTCGTCAACCAGCGCGCGCCGCAACGTGTTATCGCTGTTGACCATCTGAAGGTACGGAATCTTCTCCGCGGCGGCCGGCGCGCCGGTGAGGCCGTTACTGACCGGGACCATGCTTCCGTTCCATTCGGCGCGCGGCACGACCGCAAAGTGCCTCGCATAACGCGGATCGCAGGCAACGAAGTCGACGAAGGTGAACGCCACCCGCTCGGTTACGCTCTGGCGGGCTTCGTCCTCATAGCTGAACTCCTGCACCGGCCAGTCGGCCTCGGGTTGTGGATTGCCGTCTAGCGCAAAGCGCGCTGCCCAGTCCGGGCCCGCGGCGGGATCGTAGGTGAACGCCGGGAACGCGCGCGAGTGCATGGCGGCGGCGGAAAGTAGATAAGGGGGAACCGCCCCGCTTCCGCGCGGGGATCCCGAGAATACGCTGAAGAGGGCGGGTCCCGCATGGGCGAGCCCGGCGAGGATACGGCGCCGCGCCTGGTAAAGATGGGAGCTGCTCGCTTGCATGACGTAGACGTTGCCGAGTCCCACCGCCATCCTGGCGATCTGCGCGGCGGAAGCAATGAACCCCAGATGCCCCGCGCGCAGCGCCTGCTCCTCGAGGACGTCGCTCACCTGCACCACAATCTTGATCGGGATCTCCGAGGCGAGGATGTCCATCAGCCCGGTGGTTTCGGATCCGTGCAGGTTTTCCGAGTCGACGCAGACGAGGTAGTCGGGGAACAGGCCCAGGTCCTTTACTCCCAAGGAGCTCTCGTCGAAATCCGCGAAGAACGCATCGTGCGTCGCCTCCAGGTAGCATCCCTCGATCTCGAGCTCGGCGATGGCGATCGCCTTCACGACGTCGATGATCTCCGGCAGGCGGTTGCGGAAAGCCGCCAGCGCTTCAGAGCAGCTCGTGAACGCGTAGGACTTGAGGTCCGGCCGGCCCCCGTCCTCCTGCTTGCGGGATTGATGCGCCTTCAACACGTTGAGCGTCAACTGCACGCGTTGCCTGCGGCTGTCCGGCAGCGGATCCTTGCCCGAAACCAGCGCGAGCGTGCGCGACAGCGCCTGGAAGTCGAATGCTTCCTCCATGACCGTGCCGACGGAGGCCTTGAGCCGGGCTGCGCTCGTGCCAGCCCCGGAACGGACGAAATCAGCGCGGAGGATATCCGACAACCTGGCGATGAGCCGCCTGAGCTCATGATCGAAGCGCTCGGATTTTCGCTGTTGCAGGGCGTTCCAGGCGTGAGTGACGAGGCGTGCGGGCACTCCGTAAGTGCAATCGACGACTTCCCCATCGACTTGCAGCGCGGCGCGCGCCCGGCTGAGACTGACGGCGAGCGCCGGGTCGCCCTGCGCCGCGATCCGCGCCGCAGCCAGGTCCCATAGCCGGGACAGCACGCCGGTCGCGCCATTCGCGGAAAGCGCTCGGATTTCACGCTCGAGACGCAATACGTGCCTGCGGGTTTGCTCGCCCTCAATGCCGCGCGGAGCAACGGTCTGCAAAACGCCGTTGAACAGGGCCGAGAGGGACTGGACGCAGTCATCGTCGGCGCGGCCCGCAACCAGAACCAGCGGGAAGTCATAGCGCAACTGGGTCAGATCGCTGAAGCGGGCGAGGAGGCCGGGCCGCAGGGCCAGCCCCTCCAGTGCCTGCAGGCCGGAGCCCAACCGCTTCCCGGTCAGATGGAAGGCGACATGCGTTTGAAGCTCGAGGCCCATGGCGTGGTCAATCCGCAGCTCGGCACAGGCGCAACCGCATCTCTGGCAGGCTCATGGCCGCGCCTCGGCAGTGTCCTCCTGCGGCCAGACCGTGAACTTGTCGAGTTCCGCCTCGAGCCCGCGCTGGATGAGTTCCGGCGTGCGCAGCTGCTGGATCGCGCGCACGTCCTCGTAGCACGGCACGGCGGGGTTGCGGTACAGGATGCCGACTGGGATCGGATCCTCTATTGACGCGAGCTCCCGCGCCCGGTTGAGGTTGGACGGGTCGTGTTCCTGCTGGTTCTTGTACACCTTTCCCAGGGCGGCGCTCACGTGCAGCCCGTTCTCGTGGGTGAGGAGCAAGGTCCGGTTCGGATCCTGCAGCCAGGGATCGAACATGTTCGGCAGGAATTCCGGGCAACGCTGGATGATGCGCACGAAGGAGCAACCTTTGTGATGGAAGGCCCTGGAGATGATGTCGTACACCAGCTCGGGTACCCAGTCCACGGCCTGCGCGACGAATGACACGTTCTGGATCCCAAGCGTCACAGTGAGTGGGTTGAGCGCCTCGAGATAGGCGCCGCGCGGCGTGGTCTTGCTCTTCAGCCCTCTGGGTGTGGTGGGCGAGGCCTGCATCTTGGTGAGGCCGTAGATGTGATTGTCGTGGACCATCACGGTCAGGTTCATGTTGTAGCGGATGGCGTGCACCCAGTGGGCAGCGCCGATGCTGAAGCAGTCCCCGTCGCCGGTGTTCACGAAGACGTGCAGGTCCGGCCGCGCGAGCCGGATCCCCTCCGCGATCGGCAGCGCCCGGCCGTGGATGCCGTGAAAGCCGTAGGTCTTCATGTAATGCGGAAAGCGGCTCGAGCAGCCGATGCCCGAGACGAACACGGTCTTCTCCGGGCGCAGCTTCTCGTCTCGGCACAATCTCTGGACCGCGGTGAGGATGGCATTGTCGCCGCAGCCGTTGCACCACCGCGGAATGCTGCCCTGGTAATCCTCGAGGTTGTGCTCCTCCTGGTACATCCGCATCACGCATTCGTGGGCTCGTGTCGTCATGGTCAGCGCCTCGGCTACGCCAGCTTGTTCGAGATTACGCGGTAGATCGCGTCGGGCCGGATCGGCTCGCCGCGCACTTCGCTCCAGCAGTCGACATCGACCAGGTAGCGCGCCCGCAGCATCATGGCGAGCGCGGAATAGCGGCGATTGGCTTCGTCGACGAGCTCGTCCTCGGGGTTGTCGCACCAGCTCGCCTCGATCGTCATCACCTGCTTGAAGCGTTGCAGGATCTCCTTGATCCCGCCCGGCATGGGCTGGAGGAAGCGCAGATGGAGCGAAGAGACCCGGCGGCCTTCGGCGCGCAGGCGCTCGACCGCCTCCTCGATCGCGCCCTGGGTGCTGCCCCAGCCGATCACGAGCAGGTCGCCTTCCTCGCCCCCGAGGACCGGCGGCGTCTTCAGCGTCTTCTGCAGCGCCGCGAGCTTCAGGCTGCGGTGCCGCAGGCCTTCCTCGTTGATCTCCGGATCGTAGGCGACGTGGCTCATGCGGTCGTGCGTGAGCCCGGTCAGAGTGTGCATGCCGTGCGGCTGGCCTGGCACGAAGCGGCGCGCAAGCCCGGTGAGCGGGTCCCAGTCGTAGGGTTTTGCGCCTTCGGGCACCGGACTCTGGTCCACCGGCGGCGCGAGCCAGGCCTCGCTGAACTGCGGGCGCGGGAATGGCTGCTGCGAGGTCGCGAGATTGGCGTCGGAGAGCACGACCACCACCATGTTGAAGGTCTCGGCGATCTTGCGCGCGGTGATGATGGAGTAGAAGCAGTCCTCGATGCTGCTCACCGCCATCACCACTTTCGGCGCATCGCCGTGGCTACCGAAACAGGCGGCGAGGAGATCGCCTTGCTCCGCCTTGGTCGGCTGGCCCGTGCTCGGTCCGCCGCGCTGCACGTTCACCACCACCAGCGGGATCTCGCACATCACCGCGAGACCGATCGCCTCCTGCTTGAGGGAATAGCCCGGGCCGGAGGTGATGGTGACCGCGCATTTGCCGGCGTAAGAGGCCCCGATGGCGAAAGCGCAGGCGGCGATCTCGTCTTCCGCCTGGTGCACGACGCCGCCCACTTTCTCGAACAC